>JAFAHT010000434.1 GCA_019237095.1 Planctomycetaceae bacterium | reverse complement strand
GGTCAGCCGGCCGCGAAGGCATGCTCGGGCAACGGCGAAGTCGTCGAACGGAATGACCCGGTCAGCGAAGATCTGGTAGGCGTCGCGGCCCTTGCCGGCGATCAGGACCGCGTCGCCCGGACGGGCATCGCCCAGGGCGGCCTCGATGGCGCGCTTGCGGTCGGGCTCGACACGGACCTTTCCCGGACGGTGGAAGCCGCCGAGCAGGTCGTCGAGGATCTGGTCGGGGGCCTCGGATCGCGGGTTACCCAGCGTGAGGATGACCCGGTCGGCCCCGAGCTCCGCGGCCTCGGCCAGCGTCCGGCGGGCCGCTCGGTCCTGGTTTCCCTCGGCGCTCAGAACGCAGTGAACCTGCCCAGCCGCGACGGCCCGAATCGCCGCCAGGGCCTGATAGAGCGGCGCGGCGGTCTGCGCCGCATCGATCCGGACATCGAAATCCTGACCCTCGTCCACCGCTTCGAGCTGCCCGGCAACGTTGGCGACGCCTTCGAGCCCGGCGACGACCGCATCCAGGTTGATCTCCAGCGCCCAGGCCAGTGCGGCGGCGGCCACGGCATGACTGACCTGCCTTGGGCCATAGAGACGCAGATCGACCCTCGCGCTGCGGTCGAAACCATGAAGCACGAACCGTGAGCCGGCTGCATCCAGCCGCTTGATCCGCGCCGAGACATCCACCTGGGTGGGATGCGCCATGCCAAAGCTCACGCGGCGGGCGTCGAGGTTGACGGCGCCCAGGATCTCGGCATGCGGGTCATCGGCGTTGACAACCGCCGCGCCACCCGGGGCGATCTTTCGAAACAGCTTGGCCTTGGCCCTGCGATCCTGCAGCGCGATCTCGGTGGGCAAGCCGTAGGGCACGCCGACGTCCGTCACCACTGCGGCCTGGAACGCGACTCCTTCGAGGCAGCGGGCTTGGAGCGCCTGGCCGGAGACCTCGATCACGCCCGCGGCACAGTTCTGATCAACCATGTAGGCCAGGATCGCCGCCAGGCCGGCTGCCCCTGCGGGCCAGGCGCTGACCGCCCGTCCTATCCTGGTTCCTGCTCCGCTTCCCGCCGCCGCGGCAACGGGTCCAGGTCCAGGACGGATACCCTGGCCAATTCCGGCCCCGAGGTGGCGCGTAGTCATGCCGTCGGACCAGCCCAGCGAGCCGACCAGGCCGCACCGCAGGCCGGCGGCCTCAAGGATCGAGTGGACAAACAGAGTGGTGACGGTCTTCCCGAAGGTTCCCGTCACGCCCAGGGTCATCAGGCGCTGCGAGGGATCGCCGGCCAAGGCCTGGCAAATCAGGGCGTGGGCGGACCTGGCGTCGTTCACGATCACCTGAAGCCGGCCCGCCTCCGGGCAGGGACGCTCCACAACCACGCCCGCGGCGCCCCGGTCGAGGGCTTCACGCACGAAGGCGTGGCCGTCGTAGCGCACATCGCGGATCGCGACGAAGACCTGGCCCGGGTCGAGCCTGCGATGATCGTCGGTGCAGCCGGAGACCTCCCAGTCGGGGCAACCCACGAACTGGGCTTCGGGGAGCAGCCTTCGCAGGCTCACCGAGGGAATCCCCCGTTGAGGCAGACGGTCAACGAACCAGCGTGCCATCGGCATACGCCTCCTTGCCTTGCCAGCCGAATCTCGCTTCCCATTCCCCCGCGGCTTGCCCGGAACCGGCGTGAATCCATTTCCGCCTGGCATCGCGCGCCGCGCGCCCCGTGGGTTGCTGGCCACTCGTCCTCAGGCCAGAACCGCCGGGGCAGAGACCCCGGCATCATCGCCCTGTCGCCTCGAGGGCCCATCGATCGGCCCGTCTTGCGTTTCCGTAACTCGGTCTCTTCATGAACTTCCCGTGCATTGGTTTCGGGTGGGTAGTTCAGTCTCGCGGAGATGTCTTGCGTGCAGGTGGCGGCATTTTCACGAAAGGAAAGAAAAAGGCAATGGCAGAGTCGCTCTTTGCCGATAATTGAAAGTTTGACCCCGCATCATGTAACGGATTGTCAAAAGTACCCGATCATGCGGAATTCGGAAGGTACTGGCGAGAGTGGCCCGAAAGGCCGATAGTTCCAAAAGAATGCGTGAGGTGGGGTGGCGTGGGTCCGTGAGGATGTCGACTGATGCGGGTTCACAAGCCAAAGAGACGTCAGCGCCGATCGGATCGGCGGTTTCGCCTTGGTCCGTGGAGCGATGGGCGGGAATTGGAGCCTGGTCTCGAACTCGAGGCGCGCGTACTCCTGAGCGCCCGGGCCGCAGCCATGACGAACGCACGGCACGCACATGCCACTGTCAGACGCGTTACGCCGGCGGCCGAGATCAACGCCCAGTACAACGCGTTCGCGAGCGACTTCGCGGCCGTCGAGCAGCTCTACGTCACGGCGATCAACGAGCAGGCAACCGGTACGGTCACCGTCTCAACCACCGTGACGGCCGCTTACACGCCTCCCTCGCCCTTGATGCAGGTCAAGAATGCCTCAGTGTTTTTTCCCAACGGTTCGACGACACCGGTGACCGCGACAGCGACAACGACATTGGGTGGTGCTCCGATCGGCACTTTCTACTTTACGGGTTTCTCAGGTAACTCGCTGATCGTCAACACAACACTCTCGAGCCCGGTGTCCTTGCCTGTGGGCACATTCCTCACTGCCACCGTGACACCCAGCAGCCTGGCCAGCGCCGCGAGCATCTTCCCCAGCTTCATTACCAATCGTGCCAACCAGATGGCCATCGACCTGGTGCAATACTTCAACAGCTTGCCGCTGAAGCTGCCCTACTTCAACACGCCGCCGCACACGCCCAACAACCGCGGGGCGATCCAGAACTATGTCTATGGCGCGGTGGCGGGCAGCGGCACAACCAGCCTGCTACAATCGCTGCTGGCCATTCCCTTGCCGACCACGGCCGGTTCCGACCTGGATATTTACAACGAGGCGGTCGCGTCGGCCATCGAGCAGTCGCGTATCCAGACCTTGAACGGGGTGAGTGAGATCTATGCCAGCCAACTTCGGGTCGCGGCCCCGTCCCCGAACAACCGCTACGGCGTCGTCGCAAGCACGACGATCCCGTCGTACATTCTGGCTTCCCCTTGAGCGTCACTTGGCCTTCTGTCGTCCGGCCTGCTGATTGCCACGGCCGATATCAACCATATGGCCGCGGATCGAGGCCTCGTTATTCTTGGCCCGGACGCTCTCGCGGGCCTCGCGGACCTGCTCGGCGGCCTGCTCGTGAGTCGTCACGGCCTTACCCTTGGTCGATTTCTTGCTTCTGGGCTTGGCCTTGCCCTTGCCTTTGGCCCCCAGGCTGGACGATGGCATCTCGTCCCCCAAAGCGTCTGCCTGAACCTTCGGCAGCGCATCGCTCAACTTGAATTTCCCGATGCCCGACATGGCGTTGGTCTCCTCGGCTGGTGATCTCGGTATCTCCGCGCTCAATGAATGCCGCAGTCTTTCCCTCGATCCTAGGCCAGGTAAGGGCATGGGACAAGGGATGATGCTCCGGAATGGAATGGCTCGACGAAAAACGCCTCTCCGAACCGGTGTAAGGGTGCGGAGAGGCGCTCTTGTGAACGATCGACCACGAAACGGGTCGAGCCGAAGGCAAAGCTCACCGACTCGAGGTCAGCGGCTGGCGCCTACGGTCTCGTAGCTTTTCTCGGCGGTACCGGTGAGCTCGGACTCCATTTCGCGGAGTTCCTTGCTCTCGGTCTTGGACCGCCAGACGGCCCAGGCGATGAACAGAATGCCGATGACACCGACGACGACGTAGAGCCACCACTTGTCGTGATTGGCGATGATCCAGGCGATCGCCAGCAGCGACACCATGTTCATGACCTTGATCAGCGGGTTGAGCGCCGGGCCGGCCGTGTCCTTGAGCGGATCGCCGACGGTGTCGCCGGTGACAGCCGCCTTGTGCCTCTCGGAGCCCTTGCCGGTCGTCTCGGTGCGAGGCTCGTCCTCGATCAACTTCTTGGCATTGTCCCAGGCGCCGCCAGCGTTGGCCATGAACACGGCGAGCAGTTGTCCGACAATGATCATGCCCGCCAGGTAGCCGCCCAGTGCCTGAGTGCCTAGATAGACGCCGACGAGGATCGGCACCACGATGGCCAGCAGCGCCGGGCCGATCAGCTCCTGCTGAGCAGCCGCGGTGCAAATGTTGACCACCCGGCCGTAGTCCGGCTTCTTGGTGCCGGCCCAGATCTCCTTGTCGCGGAACTGCATGCGGCACTCCTTGACGATCAGGAAGGCGGCACGGCCCACGGCGCGGATCAGCATCGAGCTGAACAGGAACGGCACGCAGCCGCCGATCAGGGCGCCGATGAACACCAGCGGCGTCGCCACCGAGAGCTTGCCGGCCTCGGCGAGGTACTGGCTCAGCGGCAGGGTCGCGACCTTGTCCTCGCTGCCCACCGCGACAACGGCGATGAAGCTGGCGAAGAGGCTGACGGCGGCGATGACCGCCGAGCCGATGGCGATGCCCTTGGTCTCGGCCTTGGTGGTGTTGCCCACCGCGTCGAGGTCGGCCAGGATCTGGCGGGCGTGTGCGTAGTTCTTTTCGCCCATCTCGGCCTTGTCATAACCCATCTCGCCGATGCCGTTGGCGTTGTCGGCCACCGGGCCGAACACGTCCATCGAGATCGTGTTGCCGGTCAGGGTCAGCATGCCGATGCCGCACATCGCCACGCCATAGGCGACGAACAGCGGACTGGAGCCGGAGTAGATCAACACCGACAAGAGGATCGCGACGGCGATGATCAGCGTGCCCACCACAGCCGACTCGTAGCCGACGGCGAAGCCCTGGATGATGTTGGTCGCGTGGCCGGTCTGGCACGCCTTGGCCATGCTCTTGACCGGCTCGTACATGGTGTGCGTGTAGTAACTCGTGCACTTGTTCAGGCCGATCGCCAGGATGATCCCGATCAGGCAGGTCCAGGCCGGGCGCATGTCCAGGCCGTTGGAGAGCCCCAAGGTCGCCCAGAACGGTTGGGCGTGGACGTCCAGGATCGGACCGTCGTAGTTCTTGGTGAACTCCTTCAGGGACGTCCCGGCTGTCACAGCGGCGTCACGAGCGGCGTCGAACTCGGGAGTGACCTTGAAGCCGTAGGCGGCCTGCGGGTAGTTGCGGATGTACGCGTCGTCGAAGTGCAGGTAGGCCAGCCCCAGCGCCATGAAGCCGACCACGCTGATGAACGAGCCAATGAGGAACCCGCGATGGACCGAGTGCAGGGCTTCGTCGCTGGTGCTGTCGGCACCGGCGCGGACGCTGTAGGTGCTGATGATCGAACCGACCACGCCGATGGCCCGGACCAAGAGCGGGAAGATCACGCCCTTATGGCCGAAGCTGGCGTAGCCTAGGATCATGGCGGCGACGATCGTTACCTCGTAACTCTCGAAGATGTCGGCGGCCATACCGGCGCAGTCGCCCACGTTGTCGCCCACGTTGTCGGCGATGGTGGCCGCGTTGCGCGGGTCGTCCTCGGGAATGTTGGCCTCGACCTTGCCCACCAGGTCGGCGCCCACGTCGGCCGCCTTGGTGTAGATGCCGCCGCCGACCCGCATGAACAGTGCCAGCAGCGTTCCGCCGAAGCCGAAGCCGAGCAGAACTTCATAGGCCTTCTCGCCGAAGACGATGAAGATCGTCGTGCCACCGAGCAGACCGAGGCCGTCGGTGAGCATGCCGGTGATGGTCCCGGTGCGGTAGCCAAGCTGAAGAGCGTTGCCGTAGCTGGTCCGCGCCGCGGCGGCGACGCGGAGATTTCCCCGCACCGCCAGGTTCATTCCCACAAACCCGACCAGCCAGGAGAAAAGGGCCCCCAGGAAGAAAGCCGCCGCTCGACCGACCTGGACAGCGCCGCTGGTCTCGGCGGTGAGGTAGAGGATCGCGGTGACCAGGAAGACCAGGGGCAGGAGGGCCACGGCCTGCCGCATCAGGTAGGCCCACGCTCCCTCGCGCACGGCATCGGCCACGTCACGCATCCGCAGGGTGCCCTGGTCGGCACCCAGCACCTGGCCGACCAGCATGCCGGCATACACCAGCCCGGAAACGGCGATCACAAGGGTCAAGATCAAACCGACCCGCTCGGGCAGGGCATACTGGGTCAGAGGTGCGAACAGCTCGAGCGCCGACTCGGCGGCGGGCGCCGCGGCAACAGGAACGGGCGCGGGTGCCGGGGTCTCCGGATTCGCCTGCTGCGCTAATAGCCAGGAGGGCGCCGCCAGAAAGGCCGACGCGATCGCCACGTAGGATAAAACTCGCCAACGTTGCATGATCCCTTTCTCCAACTCTCGAAAATGTTGAACCAACACGTACAGGGAGAGTTTGTGTCGGCCGGTGCGAAACTCAACCTTCCAGCCCCCTCGGGGCAGTTTCACCAGCGGAAGTCGTTGCCCAGTCCCTTCAGTTCCGTTCAGTCGCTGCAGGCGACGGCAGCATCGCGGTGACCCCGCTTCTCACCTCGTTGATCCTGAGCGATACAAAGACCAGTCACGTTTTTCCCACCGATTAAACACCAGCGGTGAGCGTTGCGAAAGGGACTAGATTTGATTTCGCTCGGGTTTTACGTTCGTTCAATCGGCTCATGTGGTTCTCTTGAGCGCCACTCAATCCATGACGGAGCCACGACATCAAATCCGCGGGGACGCCATGCCCTCACGCACGATTCAGCGGTCAATCTCGACCTCCACGGCAACCGGTTTACCCCCCTTGGACCTCGAGAATCAGGGTGCCGCGGTCGGGCAGGTACTGGTCGGGCGGGTCAAGAGTGATGGGATGCCCGTCAAGCCGCACGACTGGTGGGGCCTTGCTTGCCGGTCCTGGATGCAGGCCGTGAATGACCACCTGAAGAAGATGTTGCGACGCTGTAAGGTCTATCGCCGGCTTCGGGCACGAGCGGGCCGGGCGTCTTCGGGAAGCTCGAGAAACTGACCGACGATCAGGTGAGCGGGGTCGTCAATGATGTCGCGATTCAGGTCCAGAATTTCGTTGGCCCGGCGCGGGTCTCCCAGGGTATCGCGGGCGATCGTTCGGAGCGTGTCGTACTGGCGGACCTTGTAGATCGGCCGAGCCACCGCGTTGCGGGTGCGGATCTCAGGCTCAGCGTCCCGATCGGACTGGCTGCTTTCTCGTGAAGATCGGTCGCGGCCGCTGGCCTGCTCGGTTGCGGCATCGGAGACGGGAAGGTTCAGCTCGACGGCCGACCGGCTGGAGTGGCGGATGGGCACACCATCGCCAGAGACGTTGCCAGCCCGGCGGTTTGTGGTGGCCGGATCGGAGCGCGTGGAGGCGGAATCGTCAGCCTCGCCGTCGTGCCGGGCGAGGATCTCGCCGTCCGTCCGGCTCTGGCCCGGGCGCTTGCCGGGCGGGTCGATGTAGGCCGGGTCGAGATCCTCGGGAGGCGGGATGCGAATGACCGTACCTTGATGGAGCTTGGTGATCTCGGGCACCTTGTCCTCGTTGGCCTTCCACAAGGCTTTGTAGTAGCGGCCCGAGCTGTAGTACATCCGGGAAATGTCCCAGAAATTCTCAGGACCCTCCACCCTGTGCAATACCGTCTCGAGCTTGCCCTCGCCACGTGCCGGGCGTGTGCCGGCGCGTGCTGCGTCGGAATCGGCCCCTTCGCCGCTCTTACCACGCGGCGGCGACTCGACGTCGAAGCTCTGCTCCTTGTCAGCGTGGGCATTGGGGTCGGTGGTACCCGTGGCGGTTCCCAGGGCGGCATCATCCTCCAGCCCGGGGACCTCGCGCTGGACGTCGCGGACGGCCTCGCCTCCGGAATGCCGGATCGGAACCCAGCCCTGACGGGCCAGCTCTTCGCTGTTGTCCATCGCGGCCGGTTCGGCAGGGCTGGCCGACCGCGGTCGGTCGTGGGACTCGAGGTCGCCGCCGGGCTTGACCGTGCCTTTGCCACCGACGCCCGCCACCGGACCCGATCCCGGCCCGGGATCGCCGGTCGGGTGCAGCGTGGGCAGGTCGCCCGGCGCTGCCGCAGTCGAGGCCTCGGTTCGCGAGGGCGGTTCAACGACTATGGGTACGGGCGCCACCAGGGGCGCCGGGTGGCTATTGGAATCGGGATCCGCAGCGTGAACCGACGCGGGATCGCCGGCTAGCGGCTTGGGCACGCCCGGCTTGACGGCCGGGGACGCTGATGCTGGCGTTGGTGCTGGTGCGGGTGCTGGTAATGTTGCTGGTGCGGGCTCTACGCCGGTGATCTGCTTGTCATTCGCCTTCGCCTGATCGTGACCACCCGCGCTCAGGGCCGTCACGGCGCTCAAGGTTGCGCCGCCCAGGGCCGCGCCGCCCACGATCGTTGCGGCCGCGGCCGTGCCCAACGCGGCATGGTCCTTAGCGTTGAACGCCTCCTTGACACCGCTCTCCCCGTCGTGCGCGCCGGCCTTGCCCACCTGTCCGGCCGGAGGTGCTGGCGCCGGGACAGGTACGGGCTGAGGGGCTACACCCGTCGTTGGGTTCTCGACGGCCGGCGCCGATGCCGGCGGCGGCGGAATTGAAGGCGCGGGCGCAGGGACTGTGTCCGGCGGTGTGCCCGGTTTCACATCAGCCGCGGCCAGCTCCATGTGCGGCGAGAGCACAGGGGCGGGGGCAAGATCGGCCACGTGGCCCAGGCCGTTCGTTTCACCCTGGGCAGCTGGCGGGTCATCGACCGGTGGAAGCGCGACGAGGCCTTCGCCGGCGGTGAACTTGACTGGCTCGCCGGCCGGCAGCGGCGCCGGGGCATTGCCGCTCGCGTCAGGCGCAGGCGCGGGCTCCACTTTCGCTTCGGCCAGCAGCCCCTGATCGTTCCCCGGCGAATTGGCCTGGCTCTTGCCGGTAGCGGTGTCCGGGCCACCAGGCGGAACCGGCAACTCGGTGCCGGCGCGGGAGCCGGTCTTCGCGTCCGATCCCGGCGCGGGATCGTCGGCTTTCGGTGTGGACGAAGAAGAGGCAGAAGGAGCGCGAGGATCGGTCTTGGCAATTTGCGTCTGCGACGGCGTGGATGTCTGGGCCGGGGCGGTGGGAATCTGGGCCGTCGTATCGTGTTTCCCGTTGCCCGGCTGGAGGATCATCACCGCGACCAGGATCGCCGCCGAGAGCCCTGAGGCCATGCTAGCACGCGGATAGCGGCGGGCCATGGCGACCCCCTGCCGGGCCGCGGACCCCGCGCCCTGGACGACCGGACCAAGCCTGGCCAGCAGCCGGCTGGCCGTGGAGCCGTCCGACGCGGCGGGTTCGTCGTCATGGTCATCGTTCTGATCCGCACCTTCGCCGCCTGTCTCGTCGTGCTCAGGTCCTTCATCATCGTCGTCTTCGGTCTGGTCGAGGCTGTCGGAGGCCTGGGCTGCTGGGCTCTGGCCCCGGGTCAGATCCTGCGCGGCCTCGGACTCGGTTCGGGGTGGGGATTCGGATTCGGAAGCGGACGTGGGGTTCCAGCCTGGTTCGGACATCGCTCGGCCACCCTTAATTTGGCACTTCGCGCTCGGGGATTGACGGCCACTTCCTGGGCCGTCGCAGTCACGGGTTTGTTGGTCAGGACGGTCAGCCCGGGGTCGTTGCGAAAGGCCCACTTGGCGCGACGGTCTTCCAGCGAGTGGAAGCTGATGATAGCGGCCCGGCCTCCAGGTGCGAGGATCTTGGGCAGTTCCTTCAACGTCGCGTCGAGGTGGTCGAGCTCGTCGTTGACCAAGATCCGCAAAGCCTGGAAGACGCGGGTCGCCGGGTCGATCGGCCCGTGCCGGAAGCGTCCGGGGACGCTCTGGCGGACTAGCTCGGCAAGCTGCCGGGTGGTCTCGATAGGGGTCTGCCGCCGGGTCTCGACGATCCGGCGGGCGATCCGGCGGCTGAACCGCTCTTCCCCGTAGTCAAAGAACACCTGGGCCAGCTCATTGGCCGAGAGGCTGCTCAGCAGTTCGGCGGCTGTTGGCCCGGTCGAGGTCGAGCCCGATTCCGGGTCCACGTCCGGGTCGAACCGCATGTCGAGCGGTCCCTCGGAGGCGAAGCTGAACCCGCGGTGCGCCCAGGCAAGCTGGTCGGAAGAAAGCCCCAGGTCCAGAAGCACGCCCTGGACCGACGAGACGCCCAGCTCTTCCAGCACCTCGCGCATCGCACTATATGGCGCGTGGACCAGCGTCACGGGCAAGCCGGCGGTGGCTTCCTTGGCCAGGGCCAGCATGGCCGGGTCGCGGTCCAGTCCGATGATCCGACCGGTCGGTCCGACTTGCCGTGCCAAGGCCGCGGTATGGCCCCCGGCGCCCACGGTCCCGTCCACCAAGACCGCCCCGTCTTGGGGCTTCAGCCAGCCAATCACCTCGTCGAGCAGGACGGGGCGATGCACGTTTCAACCCGCTTCCGACGGTCAATGCCGGGAGAACACGTGGTTGCCAGGCACCACGCCAGAAAGGAACAACGGCGACTCTACCCGAACCGCGGCGCCTGTCAAGGCCGTCCCCGACCGTCCTGGGGACGCTCGCGGAATGTCTCTTCTCGTCTTTGTATCGGCCTGACGGGACGCAAGCTTGCGAGTTTTGCCCCGTCAGAATCCATCATCCTGTGGTCAATGATCGACCCGCGTCCCGAAGTGCCTGCTCAAACCTTGTCCATTTGCGGTTCTCGAAAATGGCATGCTGGGTTAGGATTCGCGCGATTCACGGGACAGGGTAGGCCGGGGAAGGACTTGCCGCACATGCCAGGAAACGAAGAACCCAGGGGGCCGGCGCCGGATTCCGGCAGGAATAGCGATCCGGGCGCGAGACCAGGGTTGATACGCCGCGACCGCGGGCCGGACGGGGAACTTGCCTCGAGAGGCGAACGCGCCCGAGCAGAGGTCTCATGGTCCGGCTCGCCCCGGCTCTGGCGTGGGCTCGTCGCGCTCTTCCTGGTCCTGATGGTCGTCTTCTCGGTGATTCCGCTGACCATGGATCTTCTGGGCGAGCCCAACAAGGATTACAGCCTATGGTACCAGGTGGGGGTGGTGATCCGCCAGGGGATGAACATCTACCCAGACCCCGCCACGGGCCGGCTCTTCCCGTTCATGTACCCGCCCTCGGCCGCGGCGATCCTCGGGTTCTTGAGCATTCTGGGCAAGCATGCGACAACGCTCGTGCTGGTACTAGCGCACTCGGCGGCCTGGATCGGAGCGGTCGCGCTGTCGGTCTGGCTGGCGACCGGCGGTAAGGTCAAGGGCATGCGGCAGCATCCGCTGCTCGCCGCCGCGCCGTCACTCTGCATCATCGCCCTGATCCACAACACTTATCTGCTGGGCCAGCCGAACTTGACGCTGCTGACGCTGCTGCTGGCGGCCTTTGCCTGCCTGCGGCTGGGGCGCGAGGCCCCTGCCGGGGTGCTCGTGGCGACCGCGGCGGCGATCAAGGCGTTTCCGATCCTGGCACTCGGCTACTTCGTCTACCGCCGGATGTGGCGGGCGGCGCTCGCCACGGTCGCGGCCCTTCTGGTCTGGCTGCTGGTCGTGCCGCTGCCTTTCCGCACGCCCGCCCAGGCCATGGCCGACCTGGCAGTATGGTCACGGGGCATGGTCTTCACCTACAACGCCCACGGAATCGCCCAGCGTCCGTACCGGTCATTTTCCTACAAGAACCAGTCGATCATGGCGCTGGCGCACCGGCTTCTGCGTGACCTGCCGGCCGATGGCGAGACAGTTCTCTCGCAGCACATCACCAAGCGGCGGCAGCGGCAACCGGTCCGGGGCATGCTGGCCGATGGCTCGATCGACCTGGCCGCGATGCTCACCGCCCCCACCGAGACCCCGCGGTGGGACGACCAGTACGAGGGTGTAGAAGCCGCGCTGAAGCAAGCCTGGCGGGTCAACGTTGCCGCGCTCGACTTCCGCACAGTGACCGCCATCACTCTGGCCGCGATGCTGGCCCTCTCTCTCTTCGTCGTCGCGGTCCTGCCAGCGCGGCGGCTGCGCACCGCCCACACCGACGCGCTCGAGTTTGCCCTGATCACTCTGTTGATTGTGATGTTCTCTCCCCTCTCGTTCAACTACGCGTTCGTCTGGCTGATCTACCCGCTGACCGTTGCCCTGAACCTGGTGCTCAACGAGCCTGCCCGCGGCCCCTGGCGAACACTCGAGATCGCCTGGATCGCCTCGATCTTTCTCATCCCCGGCCTGGCCATCGTCATGCCGCTTTACGCGCAGGCCTACGGTAACCTTTTCGTACCGGCGCTCCTGCTCGTGATCGGGCTGGGTGTGAGGGTTCGGGCGATGCAAGAGACGAAGGCAGTCGGCTCCGAGTCGTACCCACCAGCCGCACATGCCGCCAGCAAAATACTTCCACATCCCCGGGCTGGACCGGATCAATCCCAACAATCGGCCCCGCGCCAGAGCGAGAGCTAAGATCAGGTTGCCTCTTCCCGGGTTTCGGGTTCCTTCTCCAAGTACTCAACAAGCGTGAAGTGCTAATTTAGCAGTTGCCACTCCGGGATAATGCTAATTTAGCAGATTTCTCAACACGCTCTCAGAAGCCGCAAGGTGGGCACGGCCCACCCCACGAGAGTCCCGATGAAATTCGGTCTGTGAACTGGTGCCCCGAGTTGGTAGCTTTGACGCTAGTTGGTGTTGGTCTTACATCGTGTCCGGGGGCAATTCCTCCAGGCTATTCGTTCGACGTGTTGCCTGGAACAACGGCACACGCCCGCATTGCTCCTTGAACGCAATACCTGGCGGTTCGAAGTGATGGACCCAGTGCCCGCCCAACACAACCCGATGGGGAAAGGCGCCCGGCAAGACGCATCCGCACTCATCGTATTGCCGCGGCACATTGGCAAATATGAGGTCATCGACCGGCTGGGCAGCGGGGCATTCGGGGTGGTTTACCGCTGTCGCGACGCGGCCCTTGACCGCACGGTGGCCGTCAAGGTGCTCTCCACCGCGGGCCATGCCGATCCAGACTCGCTCGAGCGGTTTCAACGCGAATCCCGGGCGGCGGCTCGTTTTTCCCATCCCCACATCGTGCCGGTTTTCGATTGTGGCCTTGATGGCGACTCGCCGTACCTGGTGATGGAGAATGTGGAGGGCCAGTCGCTGGACCGGCTCATCGGCAGCCCGCGCCTGACGCTCGAAACTACGTTGCGAGTGATATTTCACCTCGCCCAGGCGCTGGAGGCGGCCCACGAGCAAGGCGTCGTCCACCGTGACGTCAAGCCAGCCAATGTGCTGATCGACCATGAAGGCCGGCCCAAGCTCACCGATTTCGGACTGGCCCGGTTGGCGACGGACCCCGGCGGGTTGAGCCGCAGCGGTGACTTGCTGGGCACGCCACGATACATGTCTCCCGAGCAGGTGCTGCTGGGGCATGGGGAGGTCGATTTCCGGACCGACATCTATTCGCTGGGTGCTGTCATGTATGAGATGCTTGCAGGTGTGCCAGCGGCGGACGGTCCCAACCCCATGGCCGTGCTCCGGAAGATCAGCGACGAGGAGCCCGTTCCACTGCGTCAACTCAAGGAGCAGGTTCCCGAAGAGGTCGCGGCCATTTGCCAGCGAATGATGGCCAAGGATCGCGACCTTCGCTATCCGACGGCCCAGGCCGTGGCGACCGACATCCAGGCGTTCATGCTCAGAAAAATGCTCGGCACCCCCGAAATCGAACTCCTGGCCGGGCTGCCCGCGCCGCAGCCGCGCCGGTGGCCGTGGCCGCGGCCGCGGTATGCCTGGGCGATTGCCACCGCAGCAGCAGCGGTTTTTCTGCTTGTCGGGTTCGCGGCTGCCCGGCTCACTTTCCCATCGGGTCCCAGGGTCAAGGGACTGCCACCGGGCCTTCCCGCCATCGACCTGAAACGCCTGGTGACCCGGGGCCGATCGGAGCTGCAAACCCTGTCGTCAGCCGCCGATGCTCGTACCTACCATGACGGGCTGTCCGATCTCCTTGAGGATCTCAACGCCGCAATCAAGCAGTACGCGGACGATCCCGAACTGCGGTTGGTGCGCGGCAAGCTGCTGCGGCGAGCGGGCGAGTATCTCGCGGCGATGACAGACCTGGACAAGGCGGCGGTCCTGGACGATCCGGAAGTGGTTCTGGAGCGTGGGCTGGCCCGGTTTCAGTGGGAGCACCTTTACCTTGGCTCGCTGCCCGAGCCCGCGCTCAGACCAGCGGCATCGGCAAGCATTCGCGCTGACCTAGCGAAGCTGGCGGCCGCGGCCGACCCGGAACTGCGTTTCGTGAGCCGGATTGCCGAGGCTTTGACCGCCGGGCGTTCAGCCGAGGCCCTCAAACTGGCTCTGCAGCGGCCGGAACGGGCCTCGGAGAGGCTGAAGGCCGATCTGCTGATGCTGGAAGCCGATGCTTTCGGCGGGGCCGCCCAGGCTACCCATCAGGAATTGCAGGCGGCTGCGGAGACTAAGAAGGCAGATCTGCGCGACCGGCGAGATGAATTCGACGCCCGCGCGGCCCAAGCCGTCCGCCGCGGGCTCGAGGCCAGCCCACACCACCCCGGCTTGCTGTTTCTCAGGGCCGGGGGATGGCACCGCCGCATCATCTGGGAATCGGCCGACGGCGAAGACCAGGACAGGACGATGCGGCGGCATCGCTCGGGGTTCGAGGCCGCTTACCAGCGGTTCCGGGCCGCCTCTCCCCGCATCGGCGTCGAGTCGTCCACCGGCAGGGCTGTGCTGCTGTTGAACTACGGCCGCCAGGACCTGGCCCTCGACCAGCTCATCGAGGCAGCCGCCCGGCGCACGCTGCCACCGCCGGTCGCGGCATTGCACGCCTGGCTTCAACTTCAATCACCCCCCGACGGTGAGCTCTCGCCCGCCCACGCCGGCCAGGTGCTCCAGCACCTGGAACCGGCGTTTGAGACTCCGCCCGAAGAGTTCTCTCTGTACCTGGTTCGCGCGCTGACCCACGCGGCGATCGGGCGATGGTACGAGGCGCGCCGAGATTTGCTGGACGGAAAACGTCGCTACCGGGGCGGAGCTTGGCCTCCGACCGAGGGGAATTACGCCGAGTGGTGCCGGGACGTGGGTGGGCCTCCCGTCAAGTTCCTGGACGCCACCATTATCATCCTCTGGAACTTGCCAACCCCGGCCGATCTCCGCATCCGGCTCCAGGACGAGTTGATCAAAGGACTGACCGGCCCCGATGACTCGCTGCGCCGGGGTATTCCGCTCGATGAGGTCCGCTCGATGACCGGCTGGGGCCATTACCGCCTGGCGCGGTTCTGGGCCGACAAGGACGATCGATCCAACGTGCTGAAACATATGCGGCTGGCCCTTGCCTTCCGGCTCCCCAACCTGGGGGTCGACACGTTGAAGGACGATCCCGTGATCCAAGCATGGAACAACGAGGCGGATTTTTCCTCCCTCTACGCCGAATTCGCCAAGCCATGAGCTCGGTCGAGCCGACTGACGATTCGCTGGCCGCCCGCGTCAAGGCCGGCGACGCCGAGGCGTTCGCCATCCTCGTGGAACGGCATCGCGCCGGTCTGGTGCGCCTTGCCTCGCTCTTGATCGGCGATCTCGATGAAGCGGAGAACATCGCCCAGGAGGCCATCACTCGGGCGCTTACCGGGATCGCCAGCTACGATCCCCAGACCCCGTTTCTTGCCTGGATACGCGGGATCGTGCTCAACCTCGCCCGCCAGCACCAGCGGCGACTGAGGCGACACGCCGTCGTGACTGATCCGTCTCGGCTGGCTTCGGCCCCAGGCAAGCAGGGACAGCGGCAGGGGGTTCTTTCGGCCATCCTCCGCGACGAGCTGGCCTCGAGATTATGGCTGGCCGTCGGGCAGCTTCCCGAGGCCTATCGCGAAGCCGTTGTTTTGCATTACGTTGAGGGCATGGATTACTCACAGATCAGCCAGATCACCGGAGTATCCGCAGGCGCCCTGCGGGTCAGGGCACTGCGCGGCCGCAGTCTGTTGCGGGGTCAACTCGGTCCGGTGGTCGACACATGGTTGAATGCAACTCCGGAAATCGAGGATGGGTTGTAACATTTTTGCGGGTTCGGTGAACTAATTGCATGTCAAGCGCGGCCGGCTTGAGACGATTCATTGGTCTCGCAAAAAAGATTGCTCCGGTGTACATCTCGGGATGGATTCCGCCGGATGTCTCTGGGAGATTCCGCATGCTTGCTCGCCAGGTGCTTTTTGCCGGCCTTACCGGTGTTTCCCTCTTTGCTCCGTCCGCCCGATGTGACGAGTTCGATTTCTTCGAGAACGAGGTTCGTCCCGTTCTCGCTCAGCATTGCTACAAGTGTCATGGAGCCAAGCAGCAAAAGGGAGGAATTCGGCTCGATGGGCCCAAGCATCTGGAGAACGCGGGCGACGGTTCTGGCCCGCTCGTGGTTCCGGGCGACCTGGAGCAGAGTCGCCTGATCCAGGCGGTGCTTTACACCGATGAACCGAAGATGC
>JAFAHT010000424.1 GCA_019237095.1 Planctomycetaceae bacterium | reverse complement strand
CTTGCGCCGGGGTTGATTCTGATCGGGAGCCGGAGCGGCCTCGGCCTTCTCCCCGAGCGCCTTGCCGGTCATCGGCACGAAAAGTGTAGGCTTGAGCTCCTTGTCGATCAGCTTGCCGTCCTGCTTGATGACCAGGTGGATGCTTTGCGTGAACCGGTCGCCCAGCGGAATGACCATCCGACCACCCTCCTTGAGCTGGTCCAGCAGCGGCTTGGGAATCCGATGCGGAGCGCAGGTGACGATGATCGCGTCGAAGGGAGCCGCGTCCGGCCAGCCCTCGTAGCCATCGCCGACCCGGGTGTGAATATTGGTATAGCCAAGCTCCTTGTGCACGGCCGTCGCTCGCTCCGAGAGCGGGGCATGAATCTCGACCGAATACACATCCTTGACCAGGCGTGAAAGGATCGCCGACTGGAAACCCGAACCGGTGCCAACCTCGTAGACCTTGTCGGTGGGCTTGGGGTCGAGCACCTCGGTCATGAAGGCGACGTCGTACGGCGGCGTGATCGTTTGCCCTTCGCCGATCGGGATCGATTCGTCGTCGTACGGCTGCCGCCGGGAATTGAGCGGCAGGAACTTGTGCCGCGGCACCGTGCGGAACGCGTCGAGCACCCGGGGGTTCTTGATCCCCCGCTCGACCAGATGCCGCTGCACCATCCGGTTCCGGGCTGCCGCGGTGGGATCGGCGGCCTCGGCCGTTTTCTGATCCTGGGCCCAAACCCATCCCGCGGACGCCAACGCCAACAGCACGATCAGCGCCAGACTGTGCCTCATCATCGAACTGCCCCTTGTGGAACTCTTCGGCCCCTCGGTCCCATCACATCATAACCCGCCGCGATCAGTTTCCCATGGGGGTCAGAAGACCACTGTCCGAGCCAGCTTGTACGAGACCAACTTTTCACCGGACCTGAACGGGCGTGCGGTAGAGAAAAGTAGAGAAAATCGGAGTTCAGGGAGCCAACAACGCCCGCGTGGCGACGGTCGCCATGGCTGCCACGAGGTTTTGGCCCGTGTGAGCGGAAGTGTACACCTGATCGGAACATGCATGCTGGTGTCATCGTGATGGTGAACGCGACCTGCGAAGTGTCAAGGTGGACGAGGTGTGAGGGAAAATGTGCGAAACCAACCCGGTACGTGGCCGCTTCACGGATCATGCCTGTCGGGTTGATTCGAAGGGAACGGCAGGACATCCGGGCCCGATCCATCGCTTGCCGTCTGGCCCTCGCGCGATCCGAGACCGGGAGCCGGCTTCTCTGGATGCTCGTCCGGCGGTTCTGTGCCCTGGCTCATGAACTGAAGCAGAATCTGGTTCGAGGACGCGTTCGAGCGATCCAGTCCTTCTCGATCGACGGCCGTCACGCTCGTCCCCACCGGGGCATCGACGAAAAAAAGAACCCGGGATTTATCGGCATCCACGACGCCTAGACTCACGGATTCACTGAGATGGACGATCTGTTGGTTGACCAGGGTCATGTGGAAGACATCCATAGCCACCGGACTTATCCTTGCTGGTGAATCCTGTCGATCTCGAGTTTCCTTTCTCGCAACTCCGTGGGGCAGTTGCAGACTCCGGGGAGCCATCAGTCGCACCTGGACCGTTGCCTTTGCCATATTCACGATTTCAATCCGGATCAGGCCATCGATCAGGATCGCCTCGCACTTCTTGCGTGACAGAACCAACATACAGCGCCCCATCCGATGGTGCTGGCCCCGCCCGCCGTAACAGCGACGACCGGCGCTGGGCTCAAAGCACACTCGACCTCCAGGTGACGGCAGGCCGGACAAAACCCAAGCCCTCCCGTCCCGCCCCAGTGCGGGACGCCCGGTCGGCCGTAGCGGCGGGCCAGGCTAGAGGGCATCGCTCCGATAGTCCGCACCCCGGTTGAGCCGTTCGATGATTCCGCGGAGATTCAACTCCCGGCAATCGCCGAGCGGTTCCAGATTGAGGAGCAGACCATCAGCCAGGATCGTCGCCCTGATCGTGGCTCGATTCCGGCTCACCGATATCATGCGGAGGTTGAGGAGGCCCGTTCCCACCCTGATCAGATCGCCCGTCTTGAGCGTCATCGCCAGGTTCGAGAATCGCCGCGCCGGCCTCATGTTGAATGCGGGCGGGTTGCAGTTGCGGGCATCTTCGCGGAGGATGTTCACGTCGGATCGACCCACGAAGCAGAACTTCACGGTCCCGCCCCTGAATTGAACGGGGATGAAGGTCAGGAGGTGCTCGTGGGTCGTCGAGCCATCGGGATTTGTCACCAATCGTTTGAGGTCGATGGGGTGGTCTATTTCAATCTGAGTTGACACTTCCATGCGGTTACGCCTGCCTGAGTTGCTTGGGCCCGGTGAAACAAAGGGGCGTCCAAGGTGCCATCCATTGCATTAGGCATGATTGCCGACCGGTGTTCGACGTGAGCCCGTGACTCGTGGATAAGCCGGGCGTCGAACCCAAAGGATTTGTACAAGATCCAGGGGGAGCCGTCAACCGGTTTTCGAGTCCTGGATCAGAGCCTTCCCGCAATCACTTGTTCCACAACGCGCTCTAGCTCCCTGAGCAGACGCCAGACGACGAGCCAAGTCCAAGGAGAAGGAGTTTGCTCGGTCAGAGCCCTCTGGGTTACATTGTGGGAGCTTGGGCGGAGGATAGGGCAACGCGGGGACGCGACCCGAGCGCCGACCCAGGGGCCAAGACCGGCGAGGGCAGCATCATGCCGCCTCACGGCCTATCGGGATTGGCCCGAAAACGATAAATCCATTCACAGTCTTTGTTTTCAGTCACTAGCTTAGCGAGCAACGCCGTTTGTCCCATTTCCGCTGAACCAACATAGGTTCGGTCAGCAAGTTCGGGAGAGCCAGCTAATGCTCACTTTTACGAATCGAATTCTCATGGTCGGTTTTGGGGCAGTGGCGCGGTGTACTCTGCCCATTCTGCTCAGGCATATCAGCGTTGATCCAAACAAGCTGACGATCATGGACTTCGAGCCGAACATGGCGGCACTGGAACCTTGGATCGAGCAAGGAGTGACCTTCGTCAAAGTTCGCGTGGCGCCGGAGAACCTGGGCACATTGCTGGGCCAGCATCTTTCGGCCGGAGACCTACTCATCGACTTGGCATGGAACATCGATTGCTGCGAGATCGTGCAATGGTGTCACGACCACGGCGTGCTTTACATCAACACATCAGTGGAACTCTGGGATCCGTACAAAAGTTCGCACGATAAGCACCCGACCGAGCGGACGCTCTACTGGCGGCATATGAACTTGCGGCGAATGATCACGGGTTGGAGCGATCCGGGGCCGACGGCCGTGCTCGAACATGGGGCGAATCCGGGCTTAATCAGCCACTTCACGAAGCAGGCTCTGCTGGACATCGCTCATCAGGCACTGGGGGACAAAAAGTTCAGTGGCGATCGGGCGGAGAAGATCGCTGACCACGCCCGATCACTGGAATTCAACCATCTCGCCCATGAACTCGGCATCAAAGTCATTCATTGCAGCGAGCGAGACACGCAGATCACAAATCAGCCCAAACAAGTCGACGAATTTGTGAACACTTGGAGCGTCGAGGGTTTCCGCGAGGAGGGGACGACGACGGCCGAGATGGGCTGGGGGACGCATGAGAAACAGCTGCCCGCGTTTGCCTTCGAGCATGAGAAAGGCCCGAAGAGCCAAATCTGCCTCGCGCGGATGGGTATGAACTGTTTCGTGGCGAGCTGGGTGCCGCCTGACCACCACATCGTTGGCATGGTGGTCCGCCATGGCGAGGCGTTCACCATTACCGAGCGACTCACGGTATGGGAGGGAGGGAAGGCTATCTATCGCCCGACGGTCCATTACGCGTATTGCCCGTGCGACTCCGCCATAGCGTCACTCTACGAGCTCCGCGGTCGCGATTACAGGTTGCAGTCGCGGATCCGAATCATGACGGACGAGGTCATCAGCGGGGCGGACATCCTGGGCGCGTTGGTGATGGGGCACCCGTATCAATCGTGGTGGTGCGGTTCCGACCTGAGTATCGAGGAATCACGTCGACTTGTGCCGCACCAGAATGCCACCACGATGCAGGTGGCGATTTCCGTCGTCGCCTCCTGCATGTGGATGCTGGAGAACCCGCGCCGGGGACTGTGCGTGCCCGATGACTTGCCCCATGACAAGGTGCTGGAGATAAGTAAACCCTACCTGGGCACGTTTCTTTCCGTGGCCTCGGACTGGAACCCGCTGAAGCACTACTCGAACTACTTTCGCGGCTACAATCAACCTGAACTCGACACTTCCGATCCATGGCAGTTCAAGAACTTTCTGATCACGGACGGAGACTGACCCGAGGGATTGCAGTTGATCGCCGGCCTGACGAAGTGCAGGCACGCGCAAACTGCGAGTCATGATTTTAGAGCTGGCAGTCCTGACTCATTTTTCACACACGATCGTGATCGCCCCGAGCGGACAATCCATGGACCAAAAGATGCTGATTCGTTTGGCCAAGAGCCACGGCACGCCGATTGTAGTGGTGGATCATAAGGTGCTGCGCGAGAATTACGCGCAGTTTCGGAAATTCCTTCCGCGCGTGCAGGTCTACTATGCGGTGAAAGCAAACAGCGACTCAGCCATCGTGCAGACCTTTTATGACGCGGGGGCCAGCTTCGACGTCGCCAGCATGGCGGAGTTCTTGAACGTGCACGAAAAGCTCGCGAAGCTTTCGGCGAAGGAGCAGCAAGACTTCATCTGGGACCGTGTGATCTACGCGAATCCGATCAAGGCAATCGAGACCCTCGAGCAGCTGGACCAATACAAGCCCTTGGTGACCTATGACAATCACGAAGAGGTGATCAAGATCGCCCGATATGCGCCCCACTCGGGGCTGGTTCTGCGGTTGCGCGTACCCAACACCGGGTCGATGGTCGAGCTTTCCAGCAAATTCGGTGCGTTGCCTGGCGAGGCCGTCGACCTCATGAGTTTCGCGCGGTTTAGCAAACTCGAGGTCGAGGGAGTGAGCTTTCATGTCGGAAGCCAGTGCACTAACGCCCAGAATTACGTGCAGGCGTTGCACCTCGCCGCCGGCATCTTTGCCGAGGCCAAGCTGCGCGGGTTTGACCTCAAGTTGCTCGACATAGGTGGTGGCTTCCCCGCACACTATGACGACACAGTGCCTGCATTCCGAAGGCTGGCGGCAACGATCAACTCCGAGATCGGTCGACTTTTCCCCGAGCCGATCGAAATCCTTGCCGAGCCAGGTCGGTTCCTCGTTGCTTCCGCCGCGACGGCGGTAGCGAAAATCATCGGCAAAGCCGTCCGTGGGGGTAAGCCTTGCTACTATCTGGATGACGGGATCTACCACACCTTCAGCGGTGTGATATTCGACCATTGCCAGTATCACCTCAAGAGCTTCAAGAAGGGGCCGACGCAGATTTGTTCTGTCTTCGGGCCGACGTGCGACGCACTCGACACGATCAGCCTTGCCGAGGAACTACCCGACCTCGATGTGGGTGATTTGGTCTACTCCGAGAACATCGGCGCCTATTCTGCTGCGAGCAGCACCCACTTCAACGGCTTCAATCCTGCAACTATCGTTCATGTGAACAAATGATAAGATTAAATTATCTAAGAATCTTTCCATGGACCTACGCCACGGCGTTGACGAAGAAGTTGGGGCCCCCGGAGCTTCCTCCGCCCCGTTCTGAGAGTCGTCGGTGAGCGACGAAACATGCCCGCCAGGTCGGGTCGGGCATGTTCGCGAAGAGATCAAGGGTGGGGCTCAAGTCCGTCCGGTCACCGGTCATCAAGACGTGCTGGCGGTTGTTGTGGTCGCCTCAACCGGCTGCGGCCGGGGGCCTGGACGCAACGGTCTTCGAGGGGTCGGCCACTTCCAGGTTCAGGTCGACGTTCCCATTGGCCACCGAACCCACGTTTGCCTTCATGGCCTCCTCGATGTTCTCCATGGCCTGCTTGGAGATTTTGTCGGAGAACTCTTGAAGGACGTTGCCGCCGGGCAGCCCCGCGACGTCGAAGCCGGACTTCTCGGCAACGAGCAGGCTCAGCAGCATACCCAAGAGGCCCGTGCCGGCCGTCGCTCCGGCGCCCACGGGCAAGCCATCTGTCGAATGACCGTTGCCGCCGCCGGCGATGAAGACGCGCTCGGGGACCAGCGGCTGACTGCTCCGGGCCAGGTTCTGGGCGACGATCGACAGGGCGTACAGCCTCGGGTCGGTGAACGACTGGATCTTGCGGACCAGGACCGACGCTTCGGACAGACCCTCCTGGAGGATCCGCGCGCCTTCACCGCGGCCGGCGAGGATCCGCTGCTGGCTCTCGGCCTGGGCGGTGATGATCTTCTGTTCGGCCTCCTTGCGAGCCTTGGCGAGCTGGGCCTCGGCCTCGTTCTCGACGATTTGCACCTGGACCAGCGAATTGGTCAGCTTGGTCTGCATTGTGGCCGTGGCCTGGGCCTCGTTGAGGGCCCGCAGCTTCTCGGACGCGGTCACCTGCTTCGCGTAGGTCTCGACTTGCTCGAGCGACAGTTGCCGCAAGCGAAGCTGTTCGAGCAGCGTCTCGATCTTGCCGCCGGCCTCGGCCGTGTCGGGCTTGCCGATCAGCACGTCCACGCACTCGATGTCGAAGTTGTGGAACTTGCGACCGAGCTCCTGGCTCGACTCGCGCTGGATTGCGTCGCGCTCCTGCAAGAGCTCGAGCATCGTCCGTTTATGGGCGACGTCGCGGAAGTACGCGGAGAGCATCGGGTCGAGAGTCTGGGTGATCAGCTTCTTGACGTCGCCGAACCGCTGGATGACGCTCGGGGCCTTCTGGTAGTCGATGTGGACGACGACCGACAGCGGCAGGGTCGGCTCGTACGCGTCCTTGGTTACCAGGTCGATCGACCGCAGGCTCTCGTCATACCGGTGCGTCTCGGTCCGGCCGGTGACCCAGTGGAGCACGAAGTTGGTGGTCGGCACCAGGACGATGTTGCCCGCATAGGTGTTGAAGGCATACTTGCCTGGCCCCAGCGGTTTCTCCAGCACGCCGCGTTCGCCCTCGCCCACGCGCTCGCCGTGACGGAAACCCTGGCCAGAGACGTCCTGACCGGTCCGGCCGTAGTAGCTGACGATCACGCCCACGTAGCCGATCGGCACGATCGTCTTGGGGATCGATTCCAGGGTGGCGAACCAGCGGTTGATGAAATAGGTGCCGTCGGTCAGCGGCACATATTGCAATCCCCTGCGGCCGCCGGCCAGAAGGAACGCCTCGGTGTCCTGATAATTGTTGTGAAAGAACTTGTCGTTGCGGTCGGTGCCTACCGCCGGGGCGATGATCTCGCCCGGAGGCAAGGACGGCCCGTCATGGACCGTGACGATGCCCATGCTGTCAACCAGCATCTTCTTGTCGGGATTGAGCGGGTCCACGGCCTCGATCGGACCGCCGATCACCACCGGGTTGAAGCCGTCCAGATCGGCCAGCTCGGTCTGCCAGTTGATCAGGGTCTTCAATTCCTTCGGCCCCCTGGTGTCCAGGCGGTAGACCATGTCTTCGGTGAGCACGTAGAAGAGCGCGAGGTTCAGGGCATACACGCCTTCGCGGAGGATCGCCCGCTGCCGGCCGCGCTGGCCGGTAATCGCCTCCTGATCGGGACTGACCTGCTCACCCACCAGGAAGCCGCGGGCGTCCTGGAAGTTGTTGCAAGAAACTACACAGCCGAGGGTTTGGCTGGGGGCCAGGGGCTGGCCGTCTCTGGCATAGACGTAACCGATCTTACCCTGGGGTACGGTCACCAGGGGGACGCGATGAATCCGGTACTGCCACCGCCAGCGGCCAAAGTGGAGGCCGCCTCGCAGTACCTCGGCCTGGAAACCGGCCTCTCCATGTAGGGCGATGATCCCTCCTTCGGGGACGGAACCCTTGATCGACCACAGCTTCTCGACGATGCCGACCCGGTTGTTGGCGATGTACCGCAGGCCGGTCAGTTCGCACAGCACGACCACACCCACGACCAGGCCCACGATCCAGAAGATGCCGGCAGGAAGGTCCGCCAGGGCCGCGACGACCGGCGAAATCCCCGACGAATCGAACCACGGCAGGAACGTTGCCACATTCGCAATCAGTGGCGATCCCACGATTCAGCTCCTTCGGTGAACGAACGCGTGAAGACTGCTCGGATCGGAACGATCCGCAGAGTGTGTCAGTCTCTCGCAGTTTACCTGATCGCCAGGCTCGTGAGGGTCGTTCAGCCCCCCGTATTTGACGTGTATTCGCCGGTGGGAGAGAATATTAGGGGATTCCGCATCGACACCTTGCTTTCAGGGTCACAACGTTGACGTCAGGCAGACGTCGATTTAGTCTGCATCTATGAGCTTTGAAGTCGAAGTCAAGTATCGGGCGGTCGACCACGACCACCTGGTCGAATGTCTGGTGCAGATGGGGGCCGTCGTCGGCGGGGTGGTCGACCACGAAGACATTTACCTGAGCCACCCGGCGCGCGACTTCGCCCAGAGCGGCGAGGCTTTTCGCATCCGCCGGCTCGGACAGGAAAATCGGATCACTTACAAAGGACCGCGCCGGTCCGGTCCGACCAAGACCCGCGAGGAGATCGAGATCCCCGTGGCGGCAGGTCCCGACCAGTTCCGCCGGCTGCTCACGCTGCTCGAGAACCTCGGATTCCACCCGGTCGCCACAGTCCGCAAGCGACGCGAGAGCTTCCACCTGACGTTCCACGAGCACGAGCTGGAAATTGCCCTCGACACGGCCGAGGGCCTGGGCCCGTTCGCCGAGATCGAAGCGCTCGCCAGCAGCGAGGCCGATCTTCCTGCCGCCCAGCAGGACGTCCTCACCCTCGCCGGCACGCTCGGTTTGACGGAAGTGGAACCAAGGTCCTACCTTAGAATGGTCCTTGAGAACCAGGCCGCAGCCTCCGGGTAATAAGACCATGCTTGTTGTGATGCAGAGCCATGCCACACCCGTCCAGATCGATCGGGTTCTGGAAGCGATTCTCGAGATGGGCCTGACGCCGCATGCGATGCCCGGACCCACGCGGACAGCGATCGGTATCACGGGCAATACCGGGACGATCGATTCCCGAAACCTCGAGGTGCTTCCCGGCGTCCTCGAGTTGATCCGGGTGACCAAGCCGTACAAGCTCGCCAGTCGCGAGATGCACCGGCACGACACCGTGATCTCCCTTCCTCAGGGAACCATCGGCGGGTCGAGCCTGGCGATCATTGCCGGTCCCTGCGCGGTCGAGAACGAGGCGATGCTGTTGCGCACGGCCGAGTGGCTGATGACTCGGGGAATCCGGTTCCTGCGTGCCGGCGCGTTCAAGCCGCGAACCAGCCCTTATGCGTTCCAGGGCCTGGGTCTGGAGGGCCTGGAGATCCTCCGCCGGGCCCGCGAACGGACGGGAATCGGTATCGTCACCGAGCTGATGGACACCGACACTGCCGACGCCGTCGAGGACGCCGCCGACATCATCCAGATCGGCACGCGCAACATGCAGAACTACAGCTTGCTGCGGCGCGTCTCCAGGGCGCGGAAGCCGGTCTTGCTCAAGCGGGGCATGTCGGCCACGCTCGAAGAATGGCTGATGTCGGCCGAATACGTCCTTTCCGGAGGTAACTACGAGGTGATCCTCTGCGAACGGGGCGTGCGGACTTTTGCCGATCACAGCCGCAACACGCTCGATCTCTCGGTCATTCCGCCGGTCAAGAAGCTCTCGCACCTGCCCATAATCGTCGACCCTAGCCACGGCACGGGCAAGCGCGAGGATGTTCCCCCCATGGCCCTGGCCGCGCTGGCCGCCGGCGCCCACGGCCTCATGATCGAGGTTCATCCCGATCCCGACCATGCGCTCTCCGACGGCGCCCAGTCGCTCGACTTCCCGGGCTTCGAGCGGCTGCTCGCGAAGGTCCGCAATCTGGCCGAGCATCTGTAGCGTGCGGCGAGAACGACCCCACGAAGACACTCATTCTTTCAGGTCTGGCAGCTCCACGAAGTTGCCGTCGCGTGCAGCCGATTCGTGTGGCCCGCGGAACAGAGAAGCCGCCGCGGACGTGTCGATGGCATGCTCGCGCAGCCACGCGACGATGCGGCCGGCGGCGCGCTGGGAGGCGCCGGGCCGGGCGACCTGATGTCTCAACGCGGCGAGATTGGCGGTTGCCCGGGCGCGGGCAACCGGGTCGTCGAGCCAGGTGCGAGCCCAGCCGGACAGCTCATCTGAGACATCCCGCTCGGTGAGGTATTCGGGCATCAGCTCTTCGTCGGCCAGCAAGTTGACCAGAGTGATGTACTTTGCCTTGATGAACGGGCGGGCGATCCAGAGGTCGAACCGGTTGAGCTTGTAGAGGATCACCGTGGGCAGGGCTTCCATCATCAATTCCAGGCTGACCGAGCCGGAAACGGCCCAGGCCACGTCGGCGATGCGGATCAGCTCAGGGGTCCGCGCGGCGAACACGTCGATCCGAGGTGCGGACTGACCCTCCGCGCCGCGAGTATTGGCCCTGATGATCTGCTCGGCGAGCGCCCGGTGGCGTTCGTGCAGACAGGCCACGGCGAACCTCGTCGCGGGTCGCTGCCGCGCCAGCTTCGCGGCGGCGCGGACCATGATCGGCAGGTTGCGGGTCAGTTCCTGGGTCCGCGAGCCGGGCAGGATCGCCACCAGCGGGCTGTGATGAGCGTTGGCTTTGGCTTGCACCTGGGCCAGAAAGGACTCATCGAGCTCCCGCTCGGCGAGCTCGTCAAAGAACGGATGGCCGACGTACTCGGCCTGACTGACGCCGCGTGCTCTGTACCAGTCGGGCTCGAATGGCAGGCTGCAAAGCACCAGGTCCACGGTCCGCTTCACCTTCTTGACGCGCCAGCCGGCCCAGGCCCAGAGCTGCGGCGGGACATAGTAAAACACCGGGATCCCCTGCGCCCGGGCGCGCTTGGCGATCCACCAGTGCAGCCCGGGGTAATCGATGAGGATCACCGCGTCCGGCTTCTGGTCGCGGAAGTAGCGATCGGCGCGGAAGATCAGGCGGATGAACGTGAGGATGTTGAGAAACACGTTGAGAAACCACATGATCGCGAGGTTGACCAGGGGATAGAGCAGCTTCGCCCCGGTCGCGCTCATCTTCGGGCCGCCGAAGCCGACAAACTCGACCTCTGGCAGCCGCGCGCGGAGGGCTTCGATCAAATTGGCGCCGTGCAAGTCCCCGCTGGGCTCGCCGGCCGAGATGAAGATCCGCATGGTCGAGTCTCGCTTCCGTGCCTGACTGAACCGAACTGAACTGCGCGGGGCTCAGAGCTGATCCGTCACGACTCAACCAGGCCCCGAACCTATTCCGGCATCCTATTGTGATGCGGCGAAACCTAGCAAAATCGGCCAAGTCTGAGAAGGCCGATTGGCAAATGCCGCGCAGTCAAGAGGATGGGAACTCCGGCAGGTGGACGTCCTTCTCCCGCTCTCCCTTGAAGGTACCGCCGTCCCAGGACCAGGGATACTCCTCCTTACTGATGCCAGTCTTGCCAATGAGACCAAGTCGGCCCTGGCGTTCTCTGGGTGGCATGCTCGCGTTTTCGCGAGCATGGAGTGCCGCAGAGGTCATGCCGGCCGAGGATACCCCGCGGAAAGGGTATCGCCGGGGCTCTCCATGCTCACTCTTCGCGTGAGCATGGCACCCGTACCCATCCCATCGCCGGGGCCATACTTTTCGGGAGTCGAGAAGATGAGTGATCGGGGGCCCGTCACGACGTGGCCGGCGAGGAGGCGGCGGGGACCGCTCCGTTTTCGGGCTCGGAATCCTCCGGGAGGTTCAACTCCTTGATCCGGCGGTAAAGGCGAGGGCGGGAGATGCCCAGGAACTCGGCGGCGCGCGACTTGTTCTGGCGGGCCCGGCTGAGGGCCGTCTCGATCAGCCGCCGCTCGATCTCGGTCAGGAGCTCGTCCAGGGGTTTGATCGATGGAGATGCGGTTGGCGGCAGATAGGCAGCGCCGAGGTGGCCGCGGATGGAGGCGGGAAGGTCGTCCATGTCGATCAGCGACATCGCCTTCTCCGCCTGGGGCTGGGAGCGGAGGTGGTCGTGAGCCGCGTCGATCACGCGGGCGAGCTCGCTGAGATTGCCGGGCCAATCGTAAGCCTGGAGGACCGGCACGGCCCGGGGCGTGAAGCCGCCGCATGTCGAGCCGGTGCGCTGGTTGGCCCGTTCCAGGAGTGATTGGGCCAAAAGCAGCAGGTCGTGCCGGCGCTCGCGCAGGGGAAGAGTCCGGATCACGAGGACGCTCAATCCGTAATAGAGCTCCGGCCGGATCTGCTCTTGCCTGAGCGCGGCCTCGGGATCGCCGGCGGTGGTCGCGATCAACCGCACCCGGCCGTCGAGCGACTCGGCGAGCCGCGCCTGCAGGTCACGCGGCAAGGCCAGGATGTCTCCGATCAGCAGACTCGAGCCCTCGGCCAGCGAGAGGCAGCCGCGGGAAGGTTCCTGTGAGGAATTCCGCGCATCGTCGCTGCGCTCGGCCTGGAGCCGGGAATCGAAGAGTTCGCGCTCGATGACCTCGGCGGGGAGGGCCTCGCAATCGATTGGCACGAGCGGATGATGACGCCCGGACCCCAGGTGGTGAATGGTTCGAGCCACCAGTCGCTTGCCGGTTCCTGGTTCGCCCACGATGAGCACGGCCGTGGTGCTGGCAGCCGCGAGGCGAACCTGCTCGAGGAGACGTCGATGCGCCGGGCCCGTGCCGATCAAGGACTCGCATCGGAATGCCTGATGGAGCCGCTCCCGCAACTCCATGAGCCGGACGCGAAGCTGGTGAGATGGCGAATCGGGCACGCTGGGCGGTGTGCTCGCCTCGCGCACCTGGCCGAGCATTCCGATCAGCGCGCCGCTGTGGTCGCGAAACGGCCAGAACTCAACCCTTCGCCAGAGACGCTCGCCACTGGCGTGGAGGATGACGGTCAAGCTTCCCGACGGCTGGCCGGCGACCGCCTCCGGCGGTGGGACGAAACTGGCAGCCACGTCGGCCGGCTCGCCAGACTCGGTCGGACCATACGCGGCACAGGTCTGGCCCACGAGCGACTCGGCAGAATGCCCTGTCAGTCCTTCCCAGGCGCGATTGACCCAGGTCACGCGGAGCGCTTGATCGAGCCAAAACATCGGCTCGCGCGCCTGTTGCCAGAGTTGATCCGGCTTGAACGCCGGAACGCGTGGAGCCGCCATGAGAAATGGTTTAACCTGGGATAGAAGGAGAATGAGGACAGCGATCAGCCGCTGGATCGATCTCGGCCTGGATCACGGCCAAGGCCGTTCTGACTGATCGTCACAACCCGTGTTCCGTTCAACATCGCTCTCCCCGCAACCGAAGGCAAGAGAAAAGCAAGAAACATGCGCACGACCCGGAGCGAGCCGGCGATCGTCCGGGCCAGGGGCTAGAGCGGGCGGCATTCCTGGTCCGGGTCGCGGAGCTCCTGGGAACGATGAGTCCCGAGCAACTCGCGTTGTTCTGGGTTGGTGCGGTGGTGGCCGACGACGTCGGTCACCTGGCTCGCCATCCCATCCTGGCACGATCTCCTCCGGTCTGGGTGGGCGGTCGGGAACCGTTGCGCAGTCTTTATGCCAGGTGGTTGGCCGGGTTGCTCGAGGGGCCGGTCGGTCCGCTGGACGACGAGCTCTCGGAGGCCGCTTCGGCTCTGGGCGCCCTCGCGGTCGTGCTGGTTTCGATCGACCCGGGGTCAGAGCGATCGGTCAACTGTCACTGAACCGGCTCCATGACCAGACGACCCGGCCGAGGATCACTGCGGAGCCTGGATCTTCGAGATCCACAGGCACCAGGGGATACTGTCGGCCCTGCTGGTTGGGGCGAAGGATCATATGACGTCCACTGACCTCCAGCCAGCGGATGATCGGCACCCCATCGAGACAGGCGGCAACGATCCGGCCATGGAGTTGCAACGGGTCGGTCATCGATCGATCGATGGCCGCAACCGATCCGATCGGCAGAATCGGGTGCATGGCGTCGTCGCTCAAGCGAGCGCCGATGGTCTGGGCCGGATTGGGAAGCCAGTGCCGGTAGGCCATGATGTATCCCTCGATCTGGGAGGGGTCCAGCACGGCTTTGCCGATCTCGGAGAGGGGATAAAGGCTGACTGCCGCGAAATCCGATGCCAGTTGTGATGGCAGGTTCTCAGGCGCCACGACCACGACCTCACTGGATGACCGCTCCAGCTTTTCGAGCCCGCGACGTATCAACTCGATCGGACTCAGCTCTGAGAGCGTACGTTCATCATTCGAACGACGATACTTTTGCCCCTCGCCGGAGATCAAGTACATCGGGTTCGCACCAGTCTGTTCAATGAAGCCGAGGAGGACTTCAGCCGGAACCGTCACACCGGTTTCGTAGTTGTACCAGGTTCGTGCGGGCAGATTGAGGCGGCGGGCCAGCTCCGGTCCGCCATGATCGCCAAAGAGATCCTGGCGGATTTCTCTGAGACGACGCGATAAAGAGGCTTTGACATTGACACGAACTTTTGGGGTCTTCTTGCGAGCCACGGCGCTCGATCCCGCAAGCGGGAACCTCCTGGATTCGGCTGACAGTGGGACGTTTGGTCGATTTCAAGGAGTCAGCCTTAGATCGCGGAGATTGGTCGCCGCCCCGGGCGGGGAACCACGGTCTCCAGCTCGTTCTTGGCTCAATCCTCTCTCGATCACTCGCTAGGTGCCGGATCAACGTAGCATAAACCCTGGCCTGAGTCACCAGATGCAGAAGCTGTTCCAAAAAAACCGGCAAGGCGTCGAGTTTATGCAGCAGATTGATGCGTGCAAGCAGAAAATCGAGAGTCATTGTTATTAATACGCAACACGTCTTGCAAAGCAAGTGCTTGTCGCGCAGGACGATCACTTGGACTAAACGTGCCGGGATCATGGGGCGCGACGTGGTACAAAGCCCGCTGCCCCGTGCAGTGGAGCGGCTTTGCCGCGGGAAGTGAGGTTCGGTTGCTTGTTCTCAGAAGAAGCCGAGTTCGTCACGAGCCGCATCGGACATCCGTTCCGGCGACCAGGGAGGGGACATGACAAGGCGGACATCCGCCTTGGTGACTCCCTCCACTTTCTCGAGAGCGGACATGGCGTTGCGCAGGATCTCGGGACCGGCCGGGCAAGCCGGGGAAGTCAGCGTCATCTCGACTTCAACCTGATCGTCGTGGGTCTGGATCGAGTAGACCAATCCCAGGTCAATCACGTTGACGTTCAGCTCCGGGTCCTTGACCGTTCGCAGGGCCGAGACGAGTGTTTCCTGGTCGATCATGACAGAGTCTCCTTGCGAGTTGCAGGCAGAACGGCAGGAGAAGGAGGACGTCGAAGAGCTCGATCTCGATCTCCAGATTGATGAGAAACCGGGGAAGTCAGTCCTGGATCACGAGGAAAACCTCATCGCCTTTCACAACCACCTGGTGAGTGGTGACCGGTTCAATGGCCGGCATGCAGAGGGGCTTGCCGGTCCGCACGTCGAACCGGGCTCCATGGCGGGGGCACTCGATCTCGTTACCGACGAGGTCCCCTTCCGCCAGCGGGCCGCCGTCGTGTGTGCAGACGTCGTCGATTGCATAGAAGGTGCCCCCGACGTTGAAAAGGGCGATGGCCCGGCCGTCCACATCGACCAGCGTCTTCTCGCCGGGGGCCACCTCCGAGCAGTTTGCCACCTTGACTGGTTCTGGCATCGGTCGTCCATTCTCTCAGGTCGGTCGCGGGACTGGCCGGTCGCGGATTCGGGTGGTCTTGACGGTCGATCACTCTTCGGCCGCGGGCTGGTTAGAGAAGCGCTTCTGCTCGGGCAGCGAGAGATTCTCCGCCTGAGCCATGGCGGCTCGAGTCACCTCGCCCTTGATCCGCCGCAGCACGCCGCTGAGGCCGCGGACGCGGAGCATGCCCAGGACCTCTTGCAGGGCGCAGCGCTCGACCAAGTCGCCGGGCACCTTGAGCACGTCCGCGACGGTTGCCCCGCTCAGGCCCTCGATCAAGAGCGAGACGAATCCCCGCACGGTGGGCGCCTCGATCGGGGCATCGGCGTAGAGCGCCACGCGATCGCCAACGATCTCTGCGAAGAGGTAGACCGGCGACTGGCATTCCTCAACCCGGTGCGAAGCGTCCTTGAGTTTTGCCAGGTGCTCGGGCAACGGGGGCAGGTTCTTGGCGAAATCGATCAGCAGATCGATGCGTTCCTGCCGGTCGGATTCGCTCAGTTCGGCGATGATCTCGTCAAGTGCGGCCGGCATCTTATCCTCGGCTCGACCCGGTCGGGGTCGGTTCTTAGGCCCCTCTGGCGATGGGCGCACGTACCAGGTTACCCCATTCGGTCCACGATCCATCGTAGTTGCGAACGTGCGAAAAGCCCAGCAGGTAGGTCAGCACGAACCAGGTCAGGCTCGATCGCTCGCCGATGCGGCAGTAGGCCACGATGTCGTCGGCCGGCTTGAGCCCGAGCTCATCCTGGTAGATTGCGATCAGTTCCTCGGTGGACTTGAACGTTCCATCCTCGTTGACCGCCCGGGCCCAGGGCACATTTCTGGCACCGGGGATATGGCCGCCCCGCAACGAGCCTTCCTGGGGATACTCTTCCATGTGCAGCAGCTCGCCGGTGAACTCCTTGGGGCTACGCACGTCGATGAGCGGCTTGCCGGCCTTGGCATGGGCCAGCACCTCCTCGCGAAACACGCGGATGCTGGCCTCGTCACCACCGGCGGCCACGTATCTCGTCGCGGGGTACCGGGACGGCTCCGTGGAAAGCGGCCGGCCCTGATCGATCCAGAGCTTGCGTCCGCCGTTCATCACCTTGCAATGCTTGTGGCCGAACAGGGTGAAGGCCCAGAAAGCGTAGCAGGCCCACCAGTTCGACTTGTCACCATAGAAGACCACGGTGGTGTCGCTGACGATTCCGTTCCGGGAGCACAGCTCAGAAAACTTTTCGCTGTTGATATAATCACGAATGATCTGGTCCTGCAGGTCTCCCTGCCAGTCGACACGCACCGCACCGGGGACGTGCCCCACATCGTAAAGGAGCAGGTCCTCGTCACTTTCCACGATCCGGACCTTGGGGTCCTTCAAGTGCTCCTGGACCCAGTCGGCCGAGACCAAGGACTCGGGGTGAGCGTAGGGCTTTCCCATGGAGAATTCCTCTTCTGGTGAACGCGTCGCGGTCGGAAACATTTCGGTCTCATGACCGATTTTCACTGAGTGGTTTCAAGCTTCGCGGCCACAGCGTGCCGGAGTGTTTCCTGAACCGGCTGTAGGGTGATCCGATCGTAGACGCTGGCGAAAAAGCCTTCGACAATGAGCCGGATGGCGGTCTTACGGGGAATGCCGCGAGCCTGTGCGGCGAAGATCATTTCCTCGTCGACCCGGCCCGCCGTCGCGCCGTGGGTGCAGCGGACATCGTTGGCTTCGATCTCCAGTCCCGGGATCGAATCAGCGCGGGCGGTAGTCGACAGCATCAAGTTGTCGTTCTTCTGGTAAGCGTCGGTGCGCTGGGCCTCCTTCTCGACCCGGATCATTCCTTTCCAGACGATCCGGGAGCGATCCTTCAGGCCCCCTTTGTAGAGCAGGTCGCTGGTCGTGTGCGGGGCTTGGTGGTCCTGGCGTGTGAAGTAGGCCAGGTGCGCGCGGCCCGCGGTGAACATGACGCCGTTGACCTGGGCCCCAGCTCCCTGGCCGGTGAGCGCGACTTCTTGATTGACTTTGGAAAGTCGTGAACCGAGTCCGCCAACGGTCCACTGGAGCATTGCGTCGCGGCCCACGAGTGCCCGCTCACGGCTGAAGTGCCAGGTTGAAGAATCCCAGTTTTGGATATTGACCAACTGGAACCGAGAGCCTTCGCCCTGTACGACCTCGAGCGCCCCAACATGAAGTCCTGGAGTCTCGCCTCTGGCGCTCGCGGCCGTTTCGCGGACCAGGGTTGCCTCGGCCCCCTCCTCGAGGACGACGAGCGTGTGGCTGAGATCGACACGGCCCTCATGGGTCAGCCCGATCAGGCTGAAGAGCGGGGCTTCGACCTTGAGCCCCCGGGGGACATAAAGCAATGTCCCGCCGGTCCAGAACGCCGCGTGCAGGGCGGCGAAGATATCGTCGACGGGCTTCACGGCCTGAGTCAGAAGATACCGGCGAACCAGGTCGGGATGATTCCGAACGGCCTGGTGCAGGTCCAAGAAGAGCGCCCCGCCCAGGCGACTGGAATCGGCCAGGCGAACGGCCGCCCCGTTGACGTGCTCGATGCCGGTCGCGTAGTGAGAGCTCAAGCTCTCCCAGAGTCCGTCAAGCGCCGTACGGGTCGCACCGGCGGGCTGATCGGGGCAAGGGGGTGCGAAGTTCTCCAGCTTGAAGGCCCGGATATCGGTTCGCCGCCACTCCTCGTCGCGGGCGGTCGGCCAGGCGAAGGCCTGGAACCGCGCGAAGGCCTCCCGACGTCGGTCGGTCAGCCAGGAAGGTTCGTCGCGCTCCCGAAGGAACGATTGAAACGTCGATTCCGTGAATCCGCCGGTCGAAGTTGTCGTCGTGGATGCGGTGATCATCATATCTCGCTGTATATGTTACAAACCAAGCCAAACTTGAGACGGAGCGAGGCGCCTGGACGACGCCTCACTCCGCAACCTCGGTCAAAGGCTTTGCAGGTCTCAAGAAGTGGCCATTTCTGTCCTCCGAAGGCTTTATCTCCTTATCCCACTGACCCTTCCATCTGGAGCTGAATGAGCTTGTTCATCTCGACGGCGTACTCCATGGGAAGCTCCTTGACCAGGGGCTCGATGAAGCCGCTGACGATCAGGGTCGAGGCCTCGGCCTCGGAGAGACCGCGGCTTTTCAGGTAGAAGAGCTGTTCCTCGCCAATCTTGGAGACGCTGGCCTCGTGGCCGACCTTGACGTCGTCCTCGTCGATCTCGATGGAGGGATACGTGTCCGACCGGCTTGCCGCGTCGAGGATCAGGGCATCGCAGACGACGTTCGACTTCGAGCCCCCGGCACCGTCGGCGACCTTGAGCAAGCCGCGGTAGCTGGCCCGGCCGCCGTTCTTGCTGATGCTCTTGGAGATGATCCGGGAACTGGTGAAGGGGGCGCCATGGACGACCTTGCCGCCGGCGTCCTGGTGCTGTCCCTTGCCGGCGAAGGCGATCGACAGGATCTCCCCGCGCGCTCCCTTGCCGATCATGTAGACGGCAGGGTACTTCATGGTCAGCTTGCTACCAAGATTGCCGTCGACCCACTCCATCAGGGCGTCCTCGTGGGCGACCGCTCGCTTGGTCACGAGGTTGTAGATGTTGTTGGCCCAGTTCTGGATGGTCGTGTAGCGGCACCGCGCTCCCTTCTTGACGATGATCTCGACCACCGCGGAGTGCAGGCTTTCGGTCGAGTACATGGGCGCCGTGCACCCTTCCACGTAGTGGATCTGGGCCCCCTCCTCGACGATGATCAACGTCCGCTCGAACTGGCCCATGTTCTCGGCGTTGATCCGGAAGTAGGCCTGCAGCGGGATGTCGACCTTGACCCCGGCGGGCACGTAGACGAATGATCCGCCGCTCCAGACCGCCGAGTTGAGGGCGGCGAACTTGTTGTCCTGGATCGGGATGATGGTGCCGATGTACTGCTTGACCAGGTCGGGATGCTCACGCAGCGCCGTGTCGGTATCGACGAAGATGACCCCCTTCTTCTGAAGGTCCTCGCGCAAGCTGTGATAGACGACTTCCGACTCATACTGGGCACCGACCCCGGCCAGGAACTTGCGCTCGGCCTCGGGGATGCCCAGCTTGTCGAACGTGTTCTTGATCTCGGCCGGCACGTCGTCCCAGGTCTTGCCCTGGCGGTCCGCCGCCTTCATGTAATAGTGAATGTCGTCGAAGTTCAGCTCCGACAGCTCGCCGCCCCACCCCGGGGTCGGCTTCTGCCAGAAGACCTCGAGCGCCTTGAGGCGAACCTCGCGCATCCACTGGGGCTCGTTTTTCATCTCGGAGATCTGGTTGACGACCTCGCGATCGAGCCCCTTACGGCTCTTGAATGAGTAGTGGGCGTCCGAGTCGCGGAAGCCGTACTTGTACTCGTCCTTGATCCCTGCCACCTGGTTACTCAGGTCGGTCGCCATGTCAATTCCTCGCTTCGGGTGATCGCCGCGGCCGGTCTAGAAAGCCAGTTGCCCCGCTGGGGTTTGGTGCTGTTCCATTTCGTCTTCGTCGCGGGCCGCGTCGGGATATTTCTCGCGGACCC
>JAFAHT010000059.1 GCA_019237095.1 Planctomycetaceae bacterium | reverse complement strand
CCAACGCCTGATACGGCGGCGTGGGGTCACTCCCCTGATGTACCAGTATGGCGAGCTGTGATCCATGGTTTATGACAGAAGTGGCACACTTGGCCCTGCCGTTGCCTAATCAAATGTATCCCATGAACTCACAGTGATGCGAGCATGGGTGTTGTGCGCGCTCGCATTCCCGTCCCAAAAACCGCATGGCGGTCTTTCGCTCTCCAACAGGTCTGGGCTCAGGTTGTGCTTGCGGCAGATCTCGGCTTGGCACTGGACTCCACTGAGAATATCAAGGACCAGACGACTCTTGAACTCGAGAGTAAAATGGCGGCGTGATTGCATGTTGAAGCGCCATCCACAGAACAGGCTTGTTACATTATGCATCTGTCCGGTTTTGGGGGGCACAGTACAGGGGTTGGTAAAATGAACGGGAAGGGAGAGACAAACATGGCGACCGTCACAATTCAAGAAGCCCAGGCCAGGCTGTCAGACTTGATTCATCAACTATCGCCGGGTGAGGAAGTGGTGATCACCGAGAACAACCAGCCGGTGGCGAAGCTGGTGGCATCCCGAGCAGAAAAGCCACGCCCCCTTCCCGGCCGTTGCAAGGGGATGCTGACCATCGTCGCGGAGGATGAGGAACACCTGGAAGACTTCAAGGAATACATGCCTTGAGACTCCTGCTAGATACGCACACGCTCCTGTGGTTTGCACTGACAGACCCGCAACTCAGCGGCACAGCCACTTCGCTTATCATAGACCCTGACAACGAGAAGCTGGTTAGCCCGGCGAGCTATTGGGAGATCGCAATCAAGATCAGCATCAAGAAGTATGCCTTATCGAAGTCCTACGAGATCTTCATGGACGAAGCCATCGACAAGAACGGGTTCGGCTATCTGCACATCGAGCCGAAGCACACGGCGGCGTTGACCACGCTGCCGTTTCACCACAAGGACCCGTTCGACCGGCTGCTGATCGCTCAGGCGATTATCGAAGGGATTCCGATCATCAGCGGCGACACCGTGCTGGATTCCTACCCGGTCAAGCGGCTCTGGTAGCAACGGCCGAAGGACAACGGACGAATCGCCCTCTTGCGGAAGAAGCGGCTGTCACCGGGTCATCGAGGTAGATCATGACGAACTTCGACACGGATTCCTTTAGCGAAGCGGACCTTGGGGCGGAATTCGACCGCTTGTTCCCCCAAGGATTCGCCGGCCCGGATGTTCTGCAAGAACTTGCACCCGCCGGCTGGGAAAACTCGCCACTGCTCGCCGTGTTCCACCCCTCACTCGCGCAAAGTTATGAAGAGACTCTCCGCCTCCATCGCAACGTTTGCGCGCTACGAAGGCCGAACGACCGGCACCCCTTGCCGCTGGAACCAACGTTCGACGAAGTTGCCAGGGACTTTCGAGAACGTCCCGTGGAGACCGTGCGGGAAGTCCGTGAGCTGGTCGGGCAGTGCCTCTGGGACCTTTTCTCCGATGGTCACCAGGTCACCGCGACTGATGGCCGCGTGCTCGATCTCGGTTCGTTCCGGGCTAGTGGCGGCTTTCTGGCGGAGATCCTGAATCGGCAGACAGGCGCGGAGCATTACGACTATCTTGATTTCTACATGGGGACGATCTGGGTTGCTCAGCGTGCGGATCTCACGCCTGTCTACCAAATGATCTTCCGCCGTTTCCAGGGTCGCCGGCTCGATTGGATCTATCACTTTCCCAAGCTTTACGCGGTCGATCTGCGGCCGCTCAAGGAAGCCCTGGACGAAAAGCACGATCCCGATTGGCTGAATTACTCTCCCTCCGAAGTCCTTGCCAAGGAGGCGGAGGCCAAGCAGCAAGACAAGAACCTGGCCGAGTTGCGCGAAACACTCGAGGAGGGGTATCGCGAGTCGATCGAGGAGGCCCTCAAAGGCCCGCCGCCGACAACGGTCCGGGCTTACAAGGCGATCTACGGCTGCTTTCCACGTGGATGGCCGCCCTCGCCGTGAGATCGTAGGGCAGGCGACGATCACGTCAGAAAACCGGTCCAGGACACAGGGAAAAAGCGCCATTCCGTAAAGTGAACCTGGTCGGGACTTGATGGTGCGGCCCGGGTTGATTCCAATCATTTCATTTGGAGAATCTCGGACAGGACCGGCGGGCTTTCCAGGACGCGACCTCTCCCACCTGCTTTTCGGTTTCTCCTCGTCGAGCGGAGCCGGATCGCCCGTTCCGGAATTGCTCGGAAGATTCGATCCGGAGTGAACACGACCATGAGACGACCCTTGAATCCGGGTTCGCGGCGGCCGATGAAGCTCACTAACTCTCTTCTGGGCGCTCTGCTTCTGACCCTGGCGATCGGCTGGCTCGGAGCCGCTCTGCCGGCGCTCGCTCCCGCGCGTGGAGACGACGACCCCGCGCGGCCGCGGAATGGCTACCCCGTTGCCTATGCGATCAAGGATGCGAAGATCATCGCCGCGCCGGGCAAGGTTCATGACCCGGGAACGATCGTGGTCCGGGGCGGGCTGATCGAGGCGGTCGGGCCGGCCAAGGACGTTGTGGTGCCCTTCGATGCCGAGGTGATCGACGGCAAAGGTCTGACAGTCTATCCCGGCTTCATCGACCTGTTCACGACGGCCGGGCAGCGGCCGGGTGTGGAACGGTCGGCTACCGGGCGCGGGCGGCCGGTGGACCTGGCCGAATCGCCGCTGGCCGCGACGCCGGCCGACAATCGCCGGGGGCTGACCCCAGAATTCGAGGCGGCCGGGGCGCTCGAACTGACCGATGCGCTCGCCGAGTCACGCCGTCGCCTCGGTTTCACTGCCTTCGTGTCGGCGCCCGGCGGCGCGATCGCAACCGGCCAGAGCGCTCTGGTCAGCCTGAGCGGCCTTCCCCGTCGCGAGGCGATTGTGAAGGCTCCCGTCGCGCTCCACGTCCACCTCGCGCAGCCCACCGAACCTTCCGCCGCGGCGACCCCGGGCCGTCCGGACACCTCACTCCAGCCGCCGGGCCTTGGCCGCCGCAAGCTGGCCGTGGATCAGGGCGGCAGCGAGAACCCTTACCCTCGCGCGCTCATGGGCGCGGTTGCCCACCTGCGGCAGGCGATGCTCGACGCCGAATATCACCAGAAGCTCGTGGATCTGGATCAGGGCGGTAGCTCTGTCCGTACGCCCTATGACCCTGCGCTGCGGACTCTGTGGCAGGCCCGGGGCCGGAAACTGCCGGTGTGGTGGCAGGCCGACACTCGCGACGAGATCCACCGAGCGCTCGATCTCGCCGCCGAGTTCGGGACCACGGCCGTCATCGTCGGCGGCCGCGAGGCCGCCGAGGTCGCCGACCGGTTGAAAGCCGAACACGTCGCGGTCATCCTCCCGCTCAGTTTTCCCGAGGAGCCCAAGGTCCCGACCGAAGAGGAATACCGCAAGCGGCCGCTGCTCGAGCAGGAAGAGCCGCTGAAGCTACTGGCCCATCGCCGCGACAAGTGGAAGGAACAGGTGGCCACGGCGGCCGCCCTGGCGCGGGCGGGAATCCCGTTTGCCTTCGCCACCGAGGGTCTCGAGCGGCTGGACAGCTTCCCGGCGCGGCTTCGCGCCCTGATCTCCAACGGTCTGACGGCTGACCAGGCCCTTGCGGCGCTCACGACCCAGGCCGCCACCATCGCGGGCCTCGAGAGCAAGCTGGGTACTCTCGAGCGGGGCAAGCTCGGCCATCTGGTGGCATTCACGGCACCGTTCCAGAACGAGCAGGCGAAGGCCCGGTTCGTGCTGATCGACGGGCTCAAGTTCGAGGTCAAGGCTCCCGAGCCAGGGGCCGGAGAAGGCCGTCTCTCTTCAGGGCGCGGGGGAGGGCCGCGGGGTGAATCGCGACCCGGCGCACAGGAAAGAACCGGCGATTCTCCGGGCGGGCCACGACCGGATCCCTCGGCACGTCCTGACGTGCAGAGGCAAGCTCCACCGCAGACCGGAAACCGCCCGGATGCCGCCAAGACCAACGCGGGCACCCTATCGCCCGACGCGAAATCGGAGAGCCCCTGTCCGCCCAAGGGCGCTCAGGAGCCCGCGGAGGCCAAGCTCAAGGCCACTCCGCCAGCAGAGACAAAGTCCAAAGCCGCTCAGCCGCCCGCGGAGGCCGAGCCCAAGACGGCTTTGCCACCTGCCAGTGCGAAGCCCAAGGCCGAGCCGGCTGGGGGCCGTGGCCCAGCACCCGGTTCCAGGCCGGCCAGCCCCGAGGAAAAGGCTCCGCCCAAGCCACTCGTTGACGTGGCCACCGAATTCGATGCCGATCGCGCGCCGAAGATCAAAACCGGCGGCAGCGTGCTGATCAAGGATGCGACGATCCTGACCGTCTCCCAGGGAACCATCGCCCGCGGCTCGATACTCGTCGAGAACGGCAAGATCACGGCCGTGGGGCCAGGCGTGAAGGCCAAACCTGGAATCACCGTGATCGAGGCGGCAGGGCTCGTCGCCATGCCCGGAATTATCGACACCCATTCCCATATCGCCATCCAGGGGGGTGTCAACGAGCTCAGTCTGTCGATCGTTCCCGAGGTGCGCGTCAAGGACGTGGTCACGGGCGATGATGTGTCGATCTATCGGGCCCTGGCCGGCGGTACGACCACCGCTCGGCTGCTGCACGGCTCGGCCAACACGATCGGGGGGCAGGACGCCGTGGTCAAGCTGCGCTACGGCAAGCCGGGACGTGAGCTCTTGATCCGCGATGCCCCCCAGGGCGTGAAGTTCGCCCTGGGTGAGAACGTGACCCGGTCGCAGGGTCGATTTCCCAATTCGCGGATGGGTGTCGAGTCGGTGATCGAGCGGGCGTTCGAGGAGGGCAAGGCGTACCTTGCGGAATGGAAGAGCTACGAGCAAGCCCGGATGAAGGACAAGGCCGGTCCGCCCCCGCGCAGGGATCTGCGGCTCGAAGCCCTGGCCCAGATCGTCGAGGGATCGATCAAGATTCACAGTCATTGCTACCGCAGCGACGAGATCCTGATGCTGCTGCGCACCGCCGAGCGCCACGGCATCAAGGTCCAGTCGCTCCAGCACGTGCTCGAGGGCTACAAGGTCGCCGCCGAGATCAGCGACCACGGTGCCAGTGCCTCCACGTTCTCGGACTGGTGGGCCTACAAGGTCGAGGCCTACGATGCGATTCCGTTCAACGCCGCCCTGCTGACCAAGGCCGGGGTCAATGTCTGCATCAAAAGCGACAGCGAGGAGCTGAACCGCCATCTGAACCTCGAGGCCGCCAAGATGGTGAAGTATGGCGGGGTCAGCGAGGCTCAGGCGCTGGCGATGATCACGCTCAACCCCGCGCGCGAGCTCGGACTCGACCGTCGTCTGGGCTCGATCGAGGCCGGCAAGGACGGCGACATCGTGCTCTTCAACGCCCATCCCTTCGATGCCTTCTCGCGCTGCGAGCTGGCTTTGATCGAGGGCGAGGTCTACTTCCAGCGGCCCGAGCCCGACGGTAAGCTCGGCGCCCGGCCCGGAGACCACCAGACGATGCCGCAGGCTACCGAAGCCGCTCGGAACCACGTGGTCGAGTTCACTTCCCAGCCCAAGGGCGTCTTCGCGCTGGTCGGCGCAACCTTGCACCCCGTGTCTGGCCCGCCGATCCCCAACGGAACACTGATCGTGGCCGATGGCAAGATTGCCGCGGTCGGCCCCGCCGGCACGCGGGTTCCACCAGAAGCCCAGACGATCGAGCTGGGCGGACTGGAGATCTGGCCCGGCCTGATTGACGCCGGCTCGACCATCGGACTCTCCGAGATCGACAGCCTGCCCGTGACCCAGGACTACGCCGACGCCAGCCGATTCGAGCCCGAGCTGCGGGCCAGCACGGCCCTCCGGTCCGACTCCGAACACATTCCGGTGACCCGCGCCAACGGCGTCTTGACCGCGTACGTGCAGCCGACCGGGGGGCTGATCTCGGGCCAGGGCTGCGTGATCAACCTGCGCGGCTGGGTTCCTCGCGAGCTCGTCGTCGTCGATCCCGCAGCGCTTGACGTGACCATTCCCACTTTCGTTCCCCGGACGCCCGAAGGCCCGCGCAGGAGGCCCGGTGCAGGTCCAGGTCCTGGACAGGAAGACGCTGAGGGTGGTCCGGACCCGCAGGCCCGACGGAAAGAGCAGCTCGAGGCAATCCGCGAGCACTTTCGCAGGGCGCTCAGATACGGCGAGATCGTGGCCCAGGCCCGGTCCAAGGGTGTGGCTCCCCCGCCCTTCGACCCGCGCCTCAGCGCGCTTGTCCCCTATGCGAAGGGTCAGCAGCCGGTGGTCTTCCTGGCCAACCATCGCACCGAGATTCTCGACGCCTTGGCGATCGCCAAGGAACTGAAGCTCAAGGCGGTGATCTCGGGAGGTAGCGAGGCCTGGAAGGTTGCCGGCGCGCTCAAGGAGGCCGGAGTGCCGGTGCTCGTCGGTGGAACGTTGAACGTGCCGTCCCACGATCATGATCCCTACGACGCCGCGTATGCCAACCCGGCGCGGCTGCACGCAGCGGGTGTCACCGTTGCGATCAGCTCCAAGAGAGGGGGCACCGCCGGGGCGACCAATGGCAGGAATGTCCCCTACGAGGCGGCGACGGCCGTCGCATTCGGCCTCCCCGAGGACGTTGCGCTCAAGGCGGTGACGCTCACTGCGGCGCAGATTCTGGGTATCGCCGATCGGGTCGGGTCGCTGGAAGCCGGCAAGCGCGCCAACCTGGTCGTCACGGCCGGCCATATTCTCCAGCCCACGACGTCGGTACTCGCCCTTTTTATCGACGGCAAGCACCTGACGCCAGAGAGCCGCCACACTCAGCTCTATTCCCGGTATCTGCGTAGACTCCAGGAGGTCAGAGACGGATCCGCTCCCCTGGGACTGGATCGTCCCAGCACCGCTCCAGCGCGCATCCCGACCCGCGCCGCGGCGTCGCCATCTCCGGCCTCGCCGTGAAATCGGTACGCATGACTTCGTGAAGAAGTTGCAAGTCCAGCTCTCAGGCCGAAGCCGCCGCCGCGACTCACCGCGCTGGCAAGGGCAGTGGATCCTGCACCGGCCTGGGAACCTGGGAAACCGGCTGGGCGCTGCGAATCGAATGCGTCGTCGTTCTCACCAGCAACCTGTCGACAATCGTCCTCAACTGGTCCGAGTGCTCGGAGACGCCGATATAATCATCCACACCCATCTGAAAGAGCGACAAGGCATGATCCCACTGGTAACTCTCTGCGACGACCAGCACTCTTGCGGGATGAGCAAGAATTGAATTGGCCCACAGGAGATGGTCCATCTGCTCGCTGGAAACCGTGGCATCTTGCCAGTCAACCACGATCAAGCGTGCATCTGTGCAGCTCAGCAGGTCGCACGCTTCTTCCATCGAGCCGGTCACGACGAGCCGAGATCCCTGGACCGAACGCGACTTGGTCCAGAAGAACTCCAGCCAGCTTGGATTTTCCGTCACTGCCAGGATCGTTGCATCGATCATACGTGGCACACTCCGTGCGTGCGATGAACGCGACCTCTTCGTGCTGAACGTCGTCGCGGTGGGGACCTGTGACTGGGCGCCTTCAGCCGTCGAAATTCAGCCGTCGACACATGGTCCCTCGCTACGCAAGGAACCGCAATTGATCGCAAGCCACGACACCTACTTGCAGATCTGAGTATCCCTAGCCTGGAAGACCTTGGCCTGCAACATCAACTCTAAAGGATTTCTTCGACTTGTGAGATCTCCCGGATCACAAGATTTCACAAAGATTCTCTAAGTAATCATGAGAAAAAAACTTGCGAACGGGCGACTGCCCCTTTAGAAGGCGTAACGACGATGGCTATCGCGACATCGAGTGCCACCTAATGTTTCTTTTTTTCAACCTGAGAGCTTCACAGAAGCAACATGATGAGTGGTTGCACCATGCGGCTGGACCTCGGAAGTCGAGGCTGAGGGTCGTACTGTGTTGATGCTTTTGGATATCGGGATCGAGATCGCGGAAACCCTCGATCGCTGCGACCAAGATCGGGATCTCGTCGCTGAGATCGGCGCGACTGCCGGCGGGAATTGTCGGCTCTTGCTTATGGGCTTGAGATTGGCGACGATCTGCACGAGATCCGCCTCGATGCCCTGGGACACTCGGCACGGACGGAGAAGTCGCTCGAGGCCCAGTGAATGCCGTGGATCAGGGAGCAAACATCGATGGATTTTTCTTGGCGGTGGTTGTGTGCGGGACTTGCTGGCCTGGTCGTCTTGACGGGCTCTGCGCGTGGGGATGAATTCGGGCCGCGGCCGCTGGACATCTACCATGTCTCGGTGACTCCCGACGGATCGAAATTCCATGTTCAGATCGGGCCCGACGGCCCGCGGCGCGAGTTCGCGTCCCGGTGATCTTTCGCGGCGATTTTGAATCCAAAGGAGTTCAATTTCACGATGCCTCGATGCCTACAATTCGCGGCGGTGATCATGCTCTTCATGCTGGTAACCGCCCCCGCGGCCGGACCAGGGCAGGCCGAGCGACAGCCGATCTTTCCGTTTCCGATCCAGCAGACAACCCTGGACAACGGCCTCTCCGTGATCTCCGTCCCGTTTGACTCGCCGGGGATCATTGCCTATTACACGGTGGTCCGCACCGGGTCGCGCAACGAGGTGGAAAAGGGGCTCTCGGGCTTCGCCCACTTTTTCGAGCACATGATGTTCCGCGGCACCCAGAAGTACTCGCAAGAGAAGTACAACGACGTCCTCAAGTCGCTGGGCGCCGATTCAAATGCCTTCACGACCGATGACTGGACGTGCTATCACATGACGATCCCAGCCTCTGCGCTGGCCACGGCCGTCGAGATCGAGTCCGACCGGTTCGAGAACCTCAAGTACGATGAGCCGTCGTTTCAGAAAGAGGCCCGGGCCGTGCTCGGCGAGTACAACAAGAACGCCTCCTCGCCGTTCCTCAAGCTGGAGGAGGCGATGCAGAACACGGCCTTCACCAGGCACACCTACAAGCATACAACGCTCGGGTTCCTGGAAGACATCAAGGACATGCCCAACCAGTATGCGTACAGCAAGATCTTCTTCGACCGCTGGTACCGGCCCGAGAACTGCACCATCGTGGTGACTGGTGACGTGAAGCATGACGAGCTCGTCTCCCTCGTCAAGGCCCACTACGGTTCGTGGGCTCGCGGCAAGGCCAGCGTGGAGATTCCCAAGGAGCCGCCGCAGACCGAGCCGCGAAATGCCCACCTGAGCTGGCCCGTGCCGACTCTGTCCACGCTCTACCTCGGTTATCACATGCCCGCGTCGGACCCGGCAAATCCCGACATCGCCGCTTTGGCAGCGATCGAGCAGGCCGTCTTCGGCGAGACCAGCCCACTCTACCGGGAGCTGGTGCTCAAGGAGCAGAAAGTCGTGACCCTCATGGCCGAGGCCTCTCCACACCGCGATCCGGGGCTGTTCTCAATCATCGCGCGGGTTCGGATCTCCGCCGACCCGCCGGCGGTGCGGCAGCGAATCGCCGATGCCTTGGCGGAGGCGGGCCGGACGCCCATCGATTCCGCGCGCTTGGACGCTGTCCGGTCGCATCTGAAGTACGCTTACGCCGCGTCGCTGCGCAGCGCCGACGCGGTCGCTCATGCCATCGGCGAATCGATCGCGATCACCGGGCGGCCTGACGCCATGAACGACCTCTTCGCCGCCTTCGAACGTCTCACTCCCGCCGACCTCCAGCGCGTGGCCGCCAGGTACTTCATCCCGACCAACGAGACGGTGATCATTCTCGAAACGGAGAAGAAAAAATGAATGGGAAACACCGCATCGTCCTGGCCCTCTCACTCGGTTGGCTGCTCCTAACCGCCGGATCCACGGCACCTTCCGCCGAGCCTGGGCAGACCAAGGTCGCTGCCAAGAGTGCGATTCTGATCCCTTCTCCGTCCAGCCCCCTGGTCTCCCTCCGATTCGTGTTCCGGGTTGGCTCGCAAGACGACCCCAGCGGCAAGGAAGGTCTGGCCGCCCTGACCACGGCCATGATCGCCGAGGGGGGCACGGCCAGCCTCTCGTATGAACAGCTCCTGGAAAAGTTCTACCCCATGGCCGCGACCCTCGACGGCGCCTGCCGCAAGGAGGCCACGGCCTTCCAGGGCACCGTGCATCGAGACAACCTCAAGGCCTATATCCCCTTGGTGACCGAGCTGCTGACGGCCCCCCGGTTCGCCCCCGACGACTTCGAGCGGCTGCGCAACGAGGCCCTCGACTACGTCACCAAAACCCTGCGCGGCAACAACGATGAGGAGCTGGGCAAGTGGACCTTACAGTGCGACCTCTATAAGGGTCATCCCTATGGCCATCCCGACCGCGGGACCGTGCAGGGCCTCAAGGCGATCACGCTCGACGACGTGAAGGCGTTTCACAAGCGCTACTACACGCGCGAGGCGCTCACCCTGGGCATGGCGGGCGGATTCGAACCGGCGGCCGCCTCGCAGGTCGAGTCGAACCTGGCGTCCCTGCCCCGCCAGGCGCAGGGATTGCCACTGCTCGATCCGCCGGCCGTACGTCCCGGACTGGAGGTGACGATCGTCGCCAAACCGGCCGAGGCCACAGCCATCTCGATCGGCTTCCCAATCGACGTGACCCGGCGCGATGACGAATTCTACGCGCTGGCCGTGGCCAACTCGTATCTCGGCGAGCACCGCACGTTCAATGGCAAGCTCATGCAGGACCTCCGCGGCAAGCGCGGGCTCAATTACGGCGATTACTCGTACATCGAAGATTTCATCCAGGAAGGCATGAGCACTTTCCAGGTTCCCAATAACCCGAGAAGACAGCAGTACTTCTCGATCTGGGTGCGGCCCGTGCCGATCGACAAGGCCGCCTTCGCCCTCCGCGCCGCGTTCTGGGAGCTGGACCGACTCGCTACCGAGGGCATGAGCCCGGCCGATTTCGAGGCCACGCGCTCGTTCCTGCTCAATTACAGCAAGCTCTGGGTCCAGACCCTTTCACGCCGGCTGGGCTATGCAATCGACGGCCAGTTCTACGGCCGCAACGACCTCGTCACCGAGCTGGCGGAGCGGCTGCCGAAGCTGACCGTCGAGCAAGTCAACGCGGCCGTCCGAAAGCATCTGAAGCCGCCCGGCATGAAGATCGCCATCGTGTCCCGGAACGCCGACGAGCTGCGTGACATTCTGACCTCGGGCAAGCCCTCGCCAATCACCTACGACACCCGGGGAACCCCCGAGAATATCCTCGCCGAGGACAAGCAAATCGCCGCCTTTCCGCTCAAGAACGTGACCGTCAAGATCGTGCCGGTCGAGCGGATGTTTGAGGAATAGTTGCTGGTTGCGAGTGGCCAGCTAACCAGCAGTCAACGCAATCGGCGGTCCAAGTGCGCCAGGTAAACGGGATCGCGTTCACTCGCCACTAGCAATAGCCGCTCGTGCCCTCCGCGGTTGTGGCTGATGTTTCCACCGTCGATGCAGCCAGAGATACTGCGTGGGGTCCTGGCGGATCAGTTCTTCCAGAGCACTCGTGTAGCGTTGGGTGAGCAGCCGCGCGTCTTCGGCGGAGCCGTTGAACTCTCCGGGTTGGATGATGTCGGCGCAGCGGATCTCGTAGCGAAAGCCGGGGCCGATGCGTCGCGCGACGCCGACGACCACGGGTGCCTGGTGCTCGATAGCCAGCAGCGCGATGGCCTTGTGCGTCGAGGCAGGCCGGCCGAAGAACTCCACGAACATCCCCCGTTGCCCGGCGTCCTGGTCCGCCAGCATTGACAATGCCTGGCCAGACTGGAGCACCTCGAGGATCTGGTCGTAGCCCCCCGACTTGGGGATCAGCCTCTGGCCGGTCCGCTCCCGGAACGCGCGCAGAAAACGGTCGAGGTAAGGATTGTCCAGTGTGCGGGCCACGGAGTACGTCGGGTATCCAAAGAGGCCGAAGAGATAGCCCGCCAGCTCCCAGTTGCCGTAGTGACCGGTGAGCAAAATCATCGGCCCGCCGGTCATGAACCGGTCGAGAATCGGCGGGTGGCCGACCAGCCTGGCGTACTGCCGCCAGTTTGTCACATGGATCTTCCGCGGGATGTGCAAGAGCTCCATGGTCATCATGCAGAAGTGAAGGTAAACCGAGCGCACGATGCGGTCGCGCTGCGGATCGTCGTAGCGAACCCCGTATGCCAGCCGCAGGTTCTCGATTCCCACCATGCGGTGCCGGACGTCCACCTTGTACATCACCCAGGCCAGGAACCGCGCCAGGGCGTAGGACTGCGCGATGGTGAGCGTCTGGGCGAACGCCACAACCAGGCGGACCGCCAGGTAGACGAGGTAATCGATCCAGGGTCTGCGCGTCTTGCGGCGGGGCATGGTGTCACTCCGTTGACCAGAGACCGCCCAGGGAGATTCTGCAAGCAGCGGTCACCGCCCGGGGCCGATCAGTCTTATATCCTGCCCCGAGCACTTCGATCAAGCAGAAGATCGGCCCGGCGCTTGGCGCTGACCGGCGTTGAACCCACCGGTAGAATGGCTTGAAGAGCAGATTCCGATCCTGTCGCGGCCCCGTTCTCGGAGCGCCGATCATGAGTACCGTCTCGACCTCCGGTGTGCATGTTCCTTCGGGTCCCGGGCCCGATCCGTTCCGTTACGGCTGGCGTTACGTCAAGCGTGTCGGGCCCGATGGGGAAGAAACGCTCGATCAGATCCCGCTGTCCCTGGAGGATGTGCTCTTTCCCGAGATGGGGGACTTCATCGTGCAAACGGACGCACATAACAGCGACTTGACCTACCTCAAGGACGTGTTCAAGGCGCGCCTGGCCGGCCAGGCCACGACGGTGGTGGTATCGGACTGTCGCGTGGACTGGAACCTGCCGGGGGTCAGGCCGCTGGGCCCGGACATCGCCGTTTTCGCGGACGTCGAGCGCCATCGGGACTGGGCGACCCTCGACGTGGCGGCCGAAGGTGCTCGCCCGCTCTTGGTGGTCGAGGTTACCTCGCTGGACACGCGACAGAACGACGTGGGGAAGAAGGTCGACTTTTACTATCGGGCGGGAATTCCCCTCTATGTGGTAGCGGATGTACTCGAGGAGGACGACTTCGAGCGCCGGCTGGAGCTGATCGTCTACCGGCACACAGCAGACGGGTACGAGCGCATCAGGCCAGATGAGCGGGGATGGATCTGGCTGGAGCCGATCGGAGTCTGGCTGGGGATCGCCCCCGAGGCCAGGTTGGGCTACGACCGCCTGGCCTGCTTCGACCCGGAGACGGGTGAGGAGATTGGCGACTACACGGCGATCAGCCAGGCCCTGGAGGCCGAAGCCCGGGCGCGAGCCGAAGCCGAAACTCGCGCCGCCCTTGCCGAGGCGCGGGCGCAGGCCGAGGCGGAGACCCGCGCTCGAGCCGAGGCGAGAATCCGAGCGCTGGAGGCCGAGCTGAAGCGGCTTGGCAACGGGCCGCCCGGCGACTGAGGCCGGCCCGGTCTTGACGAAGCAGAAAAAAAAGATCGAGCCGCGGATCGGCTCCTGCCCCGTTCACGAAGGGCCGTTCAGTGCTCATGCAGTGGCAGTTTCACGACCTGTCCGGAACCGGCTGACTGATAGATCGCCCGGATGATCTCGACGGACTTACGGCCTTCGCGGCCATCAACAATCGGGGCTCGGTCGTGGTCGATGGCCTCGAGAAAATCGATGAGCTGGTCGCGGTGGCCGACAAAAGTGATGCCGCGGGGATCGCTGGCGCCGGCCTTGAAGCCGGAAATGGCGGCCATGGCGGCGAAGACCTCGTTGTCGCTGGGAACCTTTTCCTGGAAGTCCCAGAGGGTGATGTCGTCCTGTTCGACCCGGGCCGAGCCGCGGTCGCCGTGGATCTCGGTGCGCTTGAGCAGGCCCGGATAGGCGCTGGTGGCGGCTTCGATTGTGCCCAGGGCGCCATTCTTGAACCGCAAGCTGGCCACCGCCGTGTCCTCGACCTCGATCCGCGTGTGCGCCAATGTGGCCGTCTGGGCGACGATCGAATCAACGTCGCCCATCAGCCAGTACAGGAGGTCCACATTGTGAATTGCCTGGTTCATAAGGGCCCCGCCGCCGTCAAGCGTCCATGTGCCCCGCCAGCCGCCCGAATCATAATACTGCTGGTTCCGCCACCACTTGACGTAGGTATCGCCCAGGGTCAGGCGGCCGAACCGGCCACCTGAAATGGCGTCCTTGAGGCGGATATTCGCCGGCGTGAACCGCGACGGAAAGATGGTGCAGAGCCGGACGCCGGCTGAGTCGCAGGCCTCGATGATCGCATCGCAACGGGGCAGGGTGATCTCCAAGGGCTTCTCGACAACCACGTGTTTCCCAGCACGCGCTGATCGCACGGCCGGTTCCGCGTGGGCGCCGCTGGGCGTGCAGATGCAAACCACGTCCACGTCCGGCTCAGCGAGCATCGTTTCCAGGTCGTCGCAGATCTGGCACTGGCCAAGGGCCATGGCGGCGATTTTCTCGGCGTTGGCCTTCGCCCGATCGTAGGCGGCGACCACGCGGCCGATGGGGATCTCGTTGATCGCCCGGGTGTGAAACTCGGCGATCATGCCGCAGCCGATGATGCCGAAACCATGCTGGGCCATGGGCGTTTCCATCATGTTCGAGTTTTAGCAGGCCGATCAAACCAGGCGTATTCTTGCGATCTTGCGCTTGCCGACCCGGACGATCAAGCCGTCGGAAACGTAGATCAGGGCCTTGGGGTCCGAGATGGTTTCCCGCTCAGGACCGACATTGAACCCTCCTTGCTCGATCACCCGCCGGGCATTCGAGGTGCTCGAATCGAGTTTCAGCTCCTTGATCAGGATGGGCGCGGGAACGCGGCCTTCGGCATCGAGCTTGTCGGCCGAGAGCGCGATATCCGGAATTTCGTCGGGGTCCTCGCCAGCGGCCCGCCGGCGGAACTCAGCGGCCGACTGCTCGGCTGCTACCGCTCCGTGATATTGCGAAACGATCGCCTTGCCAAGCGCTTCCTTGGCGTCCCTGGGGTTCACTCCGGACGCGAGCAGGACGTCGATTTCCGGCATTGGCAGGTCGGTCAGCAGCGTGAAGTATTGCCGCATCGGCTCGTCGGGAATGCTCATCACCTTGCCAAATTGATTCTCGGACGTTTCGGCCACCCCGATGTAATTCCCCAGGCTTTTACCCATCCTCCGGACGCCGTCGGTGCCGACCAGGATCGGCATCGTGAGAGCGACCTGGGGCTCCTGGCCCTGGGATTGCTGCAAGTCGCGTGCAACCAGCAAGCTGAAGAGCTGTTCGGCTCCTCCGAGCTCGACATCGGCCCGGATCTCGACTGAATCCCAGCCTTGCATGAGGGGATAAAGGCATTCGTGGAGATAGACGGGCTTTTCGGCGGCGATTCGCTTGGCGAAGTCTTCGCGGGCACTCATCTGGCCAAGGGTCATGTGCCGCATCAAGTCCAGGACTTTGAGAAACGACCATTTCGAGAACCAGTCGCCGTTGTGGTGAACCTCCGCTCGGTCCAGGTCGATGATCCGGCCGACCTGCTTGAGGTAATCGCGCGCGTTGGCCTCCACCTGGGCCTCGGTCAGTTTGGTCCGGGTTTCGTCGCGGCCGGAGGGGTCACCGACCAGAGCCGTATAATTGCCGATGATGATGATGGCGGTGTGGCCCAGGTCCTGGAACTGTCTGAGCTTGCGCAGGGGAACCGTGTGGCCGAGGTGGACGTCGATCCCGGTCGGGTCGATGCCGTACTTGACCCGCAAGGGCCGGTTCGCGTGGAGTGATCGTTCGAGCTTCTTGCGGAATTCGTCTTCGGGAACAATCTGTTCGACCCCGCGGCGGAGGATGCGAAGCTGTTCATCAAGGTCCGGCATCGTCGGGTTTGGCTCCTGCGTTCGACCAGGTCGGGATCTCGTCGCGTTGAGGACCAACGAACTGGCGATTTTAGGGTTGGCGCGCGGCCCCGACAAGGTGGCCGAACCGAGTCATGAAGAGTACGATCATTCAGGTTGTTCTACAAACTCTTCCAAGGATTGAAGTCGTCTCATGGACCGCCATTCGCCTGAGCTCTTCGTGTTTTCGATCCTCTTCATCCTGATCCTTCTCGGGGCCGCATTTCTCGGAATGCTCTGGGCCTGGGTTTGGGCGCTGGGCCGGATCTGGAAGGGGTTGCCGATTGTGGCCGACGACCGCGCGTGGCCGCTCAAGTCGGCTCCGTGGGGAAGCTTGACGGTCCTCTCGCTGGTATTTCTTTACCTGGGCGTGAACATGACTGTCTCTCGCATTTACGCCGCGGCCACGGGCCGGCAGCTTCCGCGAGTCGCCAAAGCGGCCGGGAACCAAGGCCATGGCGACGCCCGGGAGCCCGACAAGGCGATCGACAAGTCGAAGAACGCCGAGAAAGCACCATTACCGGGGGAAGCCTCCGCGGACGGGCAGAGCAAGGACGTGAAGGCCGGACCGCACGATCCGGGCCCCGACGCTTCGACGGAACAATCGCTAGCCGAGCTGATGTTTCAATTTGCCGTGAGCAATGGCCTGTTGCTCGTGCTCGTTCCAGCATTCGTGCGGTTGACCTCGGGAGCGGGCCTGGCGGACCTTGGCCTGCATCGGCAGGAGTGGCCGCGGCAGATGGGAATCGGTGTGCGGGCGGCGATGCTGATGACGCCACCCGTTTGCGCGATTCAGTTTCTCACAGTCCAAATCTGGCACTCCCAGGCGCACCCCGTGGAACAGATGGTTCTCGAGAAGCTCACGGTGGGGGTGGCGATTCTTGCTGTCCTCTCCACGATGGTGCTGGCGCCGTTGATTGAGGAGTTGCTATTTCGGGGCATCTTTCAGCGCTGGCTTGGCCGGTTGGTTGAGGGCCGGCCATTACCAACCACGACCATCCCAGAAAAGGGACGGTTTGGCCCCTTGGAGCCGGAGAACGAGTCGTTTTTCTTGAACTCGAAAGCTGCGCCGACCGAGAGCACCCCGATCGACCCTGGAAGCGAAATTCTGGCGAGTGGCCACCAACCAGCAGAGCAGCCGTCGTCGCGTTCCTCGAGTCTGCCGATACTACTCACCTCGTTCTTCTTCGCGGCCATGCATCTTCCCCAGTGGCCTGCACCTATCGCAATTCTTCTGCTTTCTATAGCACTGGGGACGGTTTACCAACGAACCGGCAGTCTCCTTGCGGCGATCACAATGCACGCGACGTTCAACGGAGTTAACACGCTGCTCCTTTTGCTTCTCGCGCTCAGTCTTCATGTCCAAGCACCCATTCAGCCCGCTGCCCTGCCATCTTCCGGGGGCCGTGTACTGACGGAATTTCTTTCTATCATGGGCTTTATGTAGAACCACCCAGATGCGGTAGGTGGCCATCCGGAACCGTGGTTTGCCTGACAAGAATTGAGAATGCATGTTCTCTGGCGCTCCTGTTGGTGCGAGGACGAAACAAGGCGTCTACAGAAATCAGAAAACGAACGATTGCCGGCTTTTTTTTCTAGACGTCGATTGGCGGGGCTGATACAGTTTGGACAGACCAAGGGAGAGGGAGATCCATCGGCGACGGGAAGTCGTGCTCTGTCGGGTTCGCCGCCAGATTTCGTTCTTCAGTAAGAGTCCTGGTTCGTTATGATGCCGGTCAACAAAGACGTGTCCTTGAACCGATGAGATAGGGACTCGAGGTAGCCGTTGGGAATAATCGCCGTGGTCACACCACGAAAGTAACCACTCGCGAGAGATTGACGGTTCGGGTTTTGGTCGAGACCGGCTCAACGGGACATTGGCCCCGCAGCCGAATGAAGCTGCGGCGGGGTGAGAAGTGAGCGAGGCCAGGAAGGCGATGCCGGGTGGAATTCGGGTTCCTCCTGGCCCAACGGAGTGGTGGAGCGATGACCTGCTGTTTCGGGTCGCGTTTCTGCTCGTGGGGAGTTATTGTCGATGAATGAACCGAAGTCCAAGAAAACCGCACCTGTGCATGGTGGATTCGAGTGGGCGGGCGCTGTCGCTCGGGTGCGTCGTGGTGGCAAGTCCACCCGTGCCGGCCGTCGTGCGGCCCTGCTGGGGATGCTGACCGCGACCTATGCCAATTCCACCCGAGGTGGTCGGATCAGCGAGCGCTCGGGTTCCGAGCGCTGAGGCTGCACCGGGCTGATCGGATCATCCGCGATCACCGCTCCTGAACGGCCCAGGCCAGTCCTGGATCACGCCTTTACCAATCTGTCAGCGAAATTCTTGCCGATCCTTCTGTCCGACACCGGTCGGAGCATTAGGCTCGGCATTTTTGTTAGCCTCTCGAGCCGGTGAGAGCTGACCTGGAGCTCGGTTCTTGTCTTCTCCATAAAGCGCTCGACAGCCTGGGCGGCTCGTGCATGGCTTGCCATCGCGAACACCGCGTCTTGGGCCTGGAATGAGCCCACCTGGAGGTCGAGGAATGGGACCGCCTCCGGGCGGACCCCGACCGCCAGACGGGCGACAACGGTGGCGGTCTGGGCAAGAACACCTCATCTTGACGAGTGTTTTCTTCGAAAAAATCGTGGTCGAGAGGTCGCAACCGTCGAGAAATCGGTCGCGCCAGGTTAGTATCAATTCAGAGACCTGGCGACGCGGAGCAAGACCTCCGAGCGACCGGGTCCGCATCTGAATTGCTCTTCATTCTCTTGCGACACTTCGACCGACTGTCATGACACCAATGAAGACTGCAACGCGGCAAGGTTTTCGCACCGAGTACACCTATCGCGACCGCACCCTGATCGTCGGCCGCGGAAGCCCGTTGCCCCCGGGGGCCAACCCCATGACCAACGGGGTCAACTTCGCCCTGATCTGCCGGCATGGCACCGCGGTCTGGCTGGTTCTCTCCGAGCCATGCGAGGGCCAGGTTCTCACCGAGATCCAACTTGATGACCTGTACAATCGAACCGGAGATCACTGGCATGTCCGCGTGGACGGGCTGCCGGAGGAGTTTTGTTACGGTTATCGCGTCGATGGGCCCAAGGACAACGGCCATCGCTTTGATGCCAGGAACATCCTGCTGGATCCCTATTCCCGGGCGATTTCCTGCGGGCGGCCATGGGGGACAGGCGGCAACCCGCCCCGGCGCAGTTTGATGAACAAGTCGATGACCGAACGCATTGGCGTCATCAGCCCTCGCGTCCCGCTCGAGGATACGATCATCTACGAGCTGCACGTGCGCGGTTATACGATCGACCCGTCTTCCGAGGTGCGCCATCCCGGGATGTTCGAAGGCCTTTCCGAGAAGATCGACTACCTGAAGTGGCTGGGGATCACGGCGGTCGAGCTGCTGCCGGTGGACGAGTTCGACGAGAACGATTGCCGGTTCGTCAACCCGCTGACTGGTGAGCGGTTGAAGAATTACTGGGGCTACAATCCGATCTCCTTCGGCACACCGAAAGCGGCCTATGCGCAGTACCCTGAGCGGTCGGAGCCCTGGGACGAGTTCTGCGACATGGTCGGCGCATTCCACGGGCGCGGGATCGAGGTCTTTCTCGACATCGTGTTCAATCACACGGCCGAGGGCGGAGAGGATGGGCCGACCTACAGCTTCCGCGGCCTGGACAATTCGCGCTATTACATTCTCGACGAGCACGGCCGCTACCTGAATTTCTCGGGCTGTGGCAACACGTTCAATAGCGATCACCTGGTTGTTCGCGACTATCTGCTGGCGTGCCTGCGGAACTGGGTCGCCGAGGCCGGGATCGATGGGTTTCGCTTTGACCTTGCCTCGGTCTTTGGCCGCGACCGGCGGGGCAAAGTGCTCGTCAACCCACTGGTGGTGAGGCGCATCTCCGAGGATTCGTTGCTCTACGGCACCAAGCTGATCGCCGAGCCCTGGGATGCCGCAGGGCTGTACCAGGTGGGGACGTTCCCGGGAGGAGCGAGGTGGTCGGACTGGAATGGCCGCTATCGCGATGATGTTCGCAGGTTCTGGCGAGCCGAGCCGGGCATGACCTCGGCGCTGGCCACCCGGATCTGCGGCAGCGCCGATCTGTACGCGGGGCGCGGGCCGCTGCACTCGATCAACTTCCTCTGCTGCCACGACGGGTTCACGTTGAATGACCTGGTTTCCTACAACCAAAAGCACAACGAGGCCAACGGCGAGGGAAACCGAGACGGCAGCGATACCAATTTTAGCTGGAACTGCGGAGCAGAGGGACCGACGAAGGATCCCGCGGTCATCCGCATCCGCGAGCGGCAAGTACGCAACCTGATGGCAACGCTCCTGGTCTCCCAAGGAATTCCCATGATCCTGGGGGGAGATGAGTTCCTCCGCAGTCAGAACGGCAACAATAATGCCTGGTGCCAGGACAACAGCACAAGCTGGGTGGACTGGTCGCTGAAGGATCGGAACGCCGGTTTCCTCCGGTTCGTGCGGAACATGATCGCCTTTCGCAAGGCTCATCCGGTGCTCCGCCGGCGGACTTTTTTCACGGGCGGCGCGGCAGGAGGACCACCTGACATCCTCTGGCATGGTGTCCAGCCGGCGCATCCCGATTTCTCCGACACCAGTCATGCGCTGGCATTTGCCCTCGACGGACGGTGCAGCGACCGCCAGGGGTTCGTCGACTCCGACATCTATGTCGCCATGAATAGCGGGTGGACGCGGCTTGACTTCCGGATCCCTGCTTCGCCCTCGGGCCGCCCGTGGCGCAGGATTGTCGATACGGCTCTCTCCTCTCCTGAGGATTTCCTGGAGATCGACCAGGGCCCGCAAATCTCGATCTGGCACACCTACTGCGTCCAGGAGCGCTCGATGATCATCCTGGTCTCCGAGCCTGAAAACCGCTGACTTGACGGCCGCGATCGCGACCCATCTTGGCGGGTCAGGGCCCAAAGATCATCAGGCTGGCGCGGGTTTTGGTGTCACCATGCTTACGGTCACCTCCGGGATCGCGATCGTGCGCAAGCATTTGCTCGATTGCGAGCACACACCCACCGGGTTTCTGGCGAAGCCAGGTCACGCGGGATGCTGGAGCCATGTGCGGGCACAGACGGCCCAAGGCTCACGGGTGGTGGGATGGATCAGGATCAGGATGCTCTTGGGAGGAGACTTGGCGCGGAGAGCGCGGGAACATCCACAGAGAGCTCCCCGACAAGGACTCGAACCTTGAACCTAGCGGTTAACAGCCGCTCGCTCTACCGATTGAGCTATCGGGGAATATGCCCTGAAGCATACCGGTGATCCCGGCGAGACTCAAGGGCAAACGACGGCAGGGAAACCGTGGAAAGTACCAAGAGCGCAACAGGAAGCGTCAATGGACATGAACCATTGCGTGTCCCGTGCCGTCGTCAATCGATGCAAGATTTCGAGCAGAGGGTCAACCCACGGCCCGGTCTCTACGAAGCGCGTGCGACCTTCTCGTGCTGCTCGATCGCTTTCTCGAGGATACCCACGATCAGGGCGTTGAGTGAAGCTTTGTCATCCTTCGCCCAGCTCGCGAGCTGCTCATGCAGCACGGGAGGCATACGGATCTGGAAATGGACGACTGTCTCAGGCATGGAACAGACTCCTCAACATCGTGAAAAACAATCCAAAGAATCCGACCAGCACATCGAGCACCGAAGTCTCAAGTCCTGACCAGTTCTCGGCAAGCAAGACATACCAACCATCTTACCCGATTTTTTGCGAGACTTTGATTATTTCCCAATGAGATGATACGGTTTGACTGGCACTCTATTGTGTGCAATCAGATCAGACTTGCAAGACACAAATGAGTGTGCCATCGCGGATTTGTTCGAGAATCCATCAGGTCAACGATCCGCGTCTTGGAAGAGATGCACTTCTGAGACTTAGGGAGCTTTTTGTGGCAACGACCAGGCTCGTTTCCTGCTTACATAATCGTGATAGGATTGCTGGAACGACGGTTGCCCTGTCGATTGTTTTGACGATCGAGTCGCCTGGGGCGGCCGAGACCCCGCAGGCACAAGCGCTGTGCCCGATCCGAGGATTCAACACGTCGTGGCGAGGCAGGCATTGAGCTATGGATGATCCGGCGGTCACTTCTGTTCCTCAGAATCCAAACTCGGATACTCGATCCGACTCGGTGGTCCGGCAGTTTGTGGAACACTGGGGGATGATGGCCCGAGCTTGGGGAATCAACCCGACCATGGGAGAGCTCTTTGCGCTCATGTACATCACCGGCACCGACTGGACCGCGGAAGAATTACGGAGCTGGCTGCACGTTTCACGCGGTAACGTGAGCATGAATCTCCGTGAGCTGCTGGCCTGGGGCGTGGTCCGAAAACTCCATCGGCCGGGTGAACGGCGCGAACTCTACCGTGCGGAAACGGAGGTTTGGACTCTGTTTCGGAGAATCTTGAAAGAACGAAAGCGGCGCGAGCTCGACCCTACGCTGACCGTCCTGGACCTGATCTTCCGACTCTCGGAAAGCGAGCCGGCGCTGCAAGATCTGAAGTCACGCGTTGAGCCCCTTCGCCAGTTCTTCGGGCTGATCGATGCGATGGCGATCCGGCTGCTCTCTCTCGATCCGCGAGAGATGGTCGATCTCGGCGAGTTTCTCTCTGACGGTCAGCGGCCCCAGCCCTGAAGGGCGTGGCTTGTCGAAGAAATTCGGTCAGTGTGTCAGACACGACAAGCCGTGATAACTTTGTCGAGGCCAACTTTACCCCAGCAATGGGAGACCGATCTCTTACGAGGTCTTTTGGGTCCGGCATGTCGGGAGACGTTCCGGCCGTTTTGAGTTCTTTCTTTGACCAGTGGAGGCGCGGCTCCTCCCGATGCCTAAAGGCACGGGTTTCCGCCGCGACGAGTTTTATGAGCGAAGCGTCAGTGGAACAGTATCATCCGGGGCTCGAAGGGGTCATTGCCGTTCAGACGGCCATCTCGAATATCGAGGAGCGGGAAGGTTCGGGGATCCTCGAATACCGGGGTTATCGGATCGAGGACCTCGCGGGCCATGTCAGCTATGAGGAGACGGCGTTCCTGCTCTTGCACGGCGACCTACCCGATGCCAATCAGCTTCGCGAGTTCGACGCTCGACTGCGCGGCTGGCGAGAGATTCCCGAGCCGCTGGTCGACCTCCTGAAAACGATACCGCCGCACGTGAGCCCCATGGATGTCTTGCGGACGGCGGTGAGCGTGCTGTCCCATTTCGACCCCGAGCTCGGCCAGCCCGCCTCCGACCATGCAGCGAATGTCCGCAAGGCCGAAAGGATGATTGCCCAGATGGCCACGGCCATCGCGCTGCGAGAGCGACTCTCCGCGGGGCTGCCGCCGGTCGCCGCCGACGCCGAACTCGACCATGCCGCCAATTTCTTGTTCATGGTCACAGGCAAGGTTCCGTCGGCACGGATGCATCAGGCATTCGACGCCTCGCTGGTTCTCTATGCCGAGCACGAGCTCAATGCGTCCACATTCTCGGCCCGGGTGACGGTCTCTACCCTGTCAGACGTCGCTTCGGGAATCGTGGCTGCGATCGGAGCGCTCAAGGGCCCACTGCATGGAGGAGCCAGTGAGGAGGCCTGGAGCGCACTGGAGAGCGTGGGCTCTCCCGAAAGCGCCGGGCGCTGGATCGATCTTGCGCTGGCCCGCCAGCAGCGAATCATGGGGTTTGGCCACCGCGTGTACAAGCAGGCCGATCCCCGGGCCACGATCCTCAAGCCTTACTGCCAGGAGCTGTCGCGCGAGGTTCAGGAGGAGCGCTGGGAAGACATTGCCGCAACGATCGAGCAGGCCGTGGTGGCCCGCAAAAAGCTGCCTCCCAACGTGGACTGGCCGACTGCACGGCTCTATCACTACCTGGGGTTGCCGGTCCGGATCTACACTCCCATCTTCGCCATGGCCCGGGTGGCTGGCTGGGCGGCTCATTGCATCGAGCAGCTCGACCACAATCGACTCATGCGGCCTCGAGGCCGCTATATCGGGCCACCCCGGCGCCATGTTCGCGCAGCGGGCCGATGAGTTTCCGCCGGGAGGGTTCGCCATGCTCCCCTCCCCGGCCGGCTGCGTGAGCCCTTGAACCAAGGCAAAATCCCCCGGAATCATCACGATTCCGGGGGGCCTGGGTAGGGCGCGAGAGGACCATGCTCAGGTCCCATTCCGTTTGCCTGGACTTGTTCTAGTGTTCCGTCCATCTTCAATTGACGGGCAGCGCTCGCCGGAATTTCTTGAATACCCAGGACTTCCAGTTTCAAGAACCTGTCAATCGAAGATTGACGGGACACTAGGACTTGGGCTCTTCCTCGGGTTTGGCAGCTTCAGGTTCAGGCTTGGCAGCCTCGACTTCACGCTTGGCATTTGCCGGCTCGGCACCGGCCTTGCTGCTGTCGGTCTCGATCTTGGGCTCGGCCGCTTTCTTTCGGGGCTGGACCAAGCGTAGCATCGCCGCGGCATTGACGGCCTCGGTGCGTCCCACGACGGGAGTGCCCATCTCGTAGCCAAAGTACGCCAGAAGACGGCCCAAGGGCATGGGCCGGATGCCCTCGCTCCGCGCCTCCTTGATCGCCTGGCCAAAACGCTTATCGAACTGGGCCTGCGCGGCCATCCCCGCGTCGGTCCTGGCCTCGAAGACCTCGCGGAGGGGCATGCGCTCGTCGGTCACGTACCAGGAGATGCGGGCGCTCAGCTTGCCCGATTCCTTACCGTGACTGGGCGGCGGCAGGTCATAATCGACGATGCCGCCGGCCTCCTCGATCATCCGCTTGAGGTCCAGGCGATCGTCCTTGCCGTCGCGATTGACATCGATCTTGCCAATCAGGGCGAACCGCATGGGCTCCTCGGGCGACCAGGCAGGCGAGTAGACGATGTCGCCGACGCGGATCGGATCGATATCTTTGACCATCTTGTCGATATGGGCGATGCTGTACTGGTCGCCGACCTGGATCAACTGGATGTTCCCCTTGGGCTTCTCGGTCGGAACACCCGGCGAGCCAGCGACGAAGACCGTCATCTTCATCTGCGGTCGAGCGCCCTGGCGGCGGTTGACGTTGACCTGAACTTCGTTACGTGTGAGATCGACGAAGGTGATATAGCCGTCGGGCTTGTCGAGCACGTTCTCGTTCTTGTCGAGCACATCGCGTTGCTCGCGAATGATCGCGTTGGCCAGTTCGAGCTTGCGATCGCTGTCGTCCTTGAGCTGACGGTACTGGGTCTCGAGGTTGGCGATCTGGGTAGTCTTCTTGTCATTGTCGGTCTGGAGCTGGTCGACCTTGGTCAGCAGCTCCTGGCGCAATTGTTCGTGCTTGTTGTGCTCGGCTTCCAGGTCGGCCTTGCTGTCGGAGGCGGCCTTGGCCTGGATGTCGTTCGCCTGCTTGGCCACGCTGGTCGATGATTCCAGGCTCTTCCTCAGGCCGAGATAGTTGGAGCTCATCTCGGTGCTCAGGAGGCTGATATTTTCGAGCAGCTCGGTGAGCCGGTCCAGGGTGGATAAGAAGTTCTTGTTGGGCTCGCTCTGGTAGGAGTTGATGATGGTCTGGACGCGGGCCCTGGCTTCCTCGAGGTCCTTGCCCTCGGCGCCGGCTTGCTGGGCCTTCTGGATGGCGGCATTGGTCGTTGTGACCAGATTATTGATGCGCTCGCTATTCTTCTTGAAGAACGCAGCGACTTCGGCCTTGGCCGAGTCGAACTCCTCGGCCCTGGCGCCGGCCAGCTTGCGGAACTCATCATAGTTTTCCCCCCGGTTGACGGCCTCATCCAGCGCATTCTTCAGCTTGTGCCTCTCCGACTCGAGCTGGGCCTCGCTCTGGGAGTAAAACGAGTACAGGAAATACGACGTCACGGCCAGGGCGATCGTGAGCGTCACGAACGCGGCGACGGCGATCTTGAGCCCTTGCGACTCGTTAGCTGCTGCGGCCATGGATCATGACTCCCTCCAGGCAGAGCGGTGGCGCCCTGCTGATACGGTCCGCCGGTTTGTTGAAATATGTCACACAAGAGAGGTAACGACGAAGGCAACGACGAAGAAAGGTGCCGAGCCATGACACCCGGTACGCTTCCTCGAAAGAATCTGCGCGATTGATTGGATTGTAAAACCCGTCATGCCAAGATTCAAATGGAATCAAAGCCGCTGATCTTTGCCCCGTTTGTCCGAGCGGCGGCAGGCGATAGTTCATGGCCGCGCGTAGTTCGTGGTGGTAAGATTCACGCTCGGTTAAGAAACACGATCTCGAACTGTCGATTCCTTCGAATCACGATGGCGCAGCGCCCCACCTTCTATATCCTTGATGCATTCTCCCTGATCTTTCAGGTCTTCCATGCGATTCCCGAGATGACCGGTCCGGCGGGCCAGCCAACACAGGCGGTGTTCGGGATATTCCGGGACATGCTCAACCTGCTGCGCGATCGCAAGCCGGACTATCTCGCGGCGGCCTTCGACGGCGAGGGGCCGGTCTTCCGCTCGGAGATCTACCCGCAGTACAAGGCCAACCGGACGGCGATGCCCGCGGATCTGGTTCCCCAGATTGCCGTGATCCGCCGGGTTTTCGAGGGCTTCGGGGTGCCCGTGCTGGTGGTGCCGGGGATGGAGGCCGACGACATCATCGCGACCCTTGCCCGCCGCGGCGAGGAGCGTGGGATGGACGTTTTCATCTGCACGGCCGACAAGGACGCACGGCAGCTCCTCTCCGATCATGTCCGGATTCTCAACCTGCGCAAGAATGCCGTGATCGACGTGCCGGCACTGCTGAAGGAATGGGGCATTCGCCCTGACCAGGTCGTTGACTTCCTGGCACTGACAGGCGACTCGGTCGATAACGTGCCCGGGGTGCCGGGGATCGGCGAGGGGTTCGCGTCCACGTTCCTCAAAGAGTTCGGGACCCTCGACAGCTTGCTGCAAAACATCGAAAAGGTGAGAGGGCCGAAGAAGCAGCAGAGCCTCCGCGAGCACGCCGAGACAGCCCGGCGGGCGCGCATGCTGGTGACCCTGCGCGACGACCTGGCACTCGATCTGGACTGGGAGACGTTGAAGACGTCGGAACCGAACGTGGATGCCCTCAAGACTCTGTGCATCGAATGTGGATTTCATCGATTCATGAGCGAGCTGCCGGCGCCCCAGCCCGCGGGCGAGGTCCAGACCTGGGTGGCCGACTATCGGGTCGTGGATACGCCCGAGCTGTTCGGGGACTTTCTGACCGAGCTGAAGCGCCAGCCCAGGTTCTGCCTCGACACCGAGACGACCGACATCGATCCGCTGCGCGCGTCGCTGGTGGGTATCGCCGTGAGCTGGAAGGCCGGCCTTGCGTATTACCTGCCGCTGCGCGGGCCAATCCATTGCCGGGTCCTCGATCCCCACGAGGTGCTTGAGGCCTTGAGGCCGATCCTGGCCGATCCCGAGGTCGAGAAGGTCGGGCAAAACCTCAAGTATGACATGCTCGCCTTGGGCCGCGCGGGGGTGGCGATCGAGGGGCCGATCAACGATACGATGATCCTCAGCTACTTGCTTGAAAGCGGCGAGCGCAACCACAACCTCGACCAGCTTGCGCAGCGACTACTTGGCCACACGATGATTCCGATCACCGACCTGATCGGCAAGGGGAAGAAGCAGGGGCGGATGGACCAGGTCGAGGTCGCGCGGGTGGCGGCCTATGCCGGCGAGGACGCTGACGCGACCTGGCGGATCGAGGAGATCCTGGCTCCCAGGGTCAAGTCCCAAGGGCTCTGGAAGCTGTACACCGAGGTGGAGCGGCCCTTGATATCGATTCTGGCCGGGATGGAGCAGGTCGGGGTTGGGGTCGATACGAGGCGCCTGGGCGAGCTTTCGCGTGAGTTCGCCGGGCGGCTGGCAACGCTCGAGGACAACGTCTACAGGCTGGCTGGAGGGCCGTTCAACATCAACTCCGGCCCCCAGCTCCGCGAGGTGCTTTTCGAGAAGCTAAAGCTGCCCACGCAGCAAAAGACCCCCGGCGGCGAGCAAAGCACCGCGCAGGACATCCTCGAGGCGCTGGCCTCCAGGCACCAGCTGCCCGCCTTGCTCTTGCAGCATCGCCAGCTCTCGAAGCTCAAGAGTACTTATCTCGATGCGCTGCCGGCCCTGGTCCATCCTGAGGACGGGCGCATTCATGCCTCGTTCAACCAGGGCGTGGCGGCCACGGGAAGGCTGAGCTCCAGCGACCCCAACCTGCAAAACATTCCGGTGCGTACCGAGGAGGGCAAGCAGATCCGGCAGGCCTTCGTGGCCCGGGAGGGCTGGCGGCTCTTGACAGCCGACTATTCGCAGATCGAGCTGCGCATTCTGGCCCACTTCTCGGGCGATCCCGCCCTCAGCCGGGCCTTCGAGCTCAATCACGACATCCACAGCGTGGTGGCCGCCCGGATCTATGGCGTTCCGGAATCGCAAGTCGACGGGTCGATGCGGCGCGTGGCCAAGACGGTGAACTTCGGGGTGATCTATGGCCTGAGCCCCTATGGGCTGGCCGCCCGCCTGGGAATCTCTCAGGCCGAGGCAGGCGCCTTCATCGATTCGTACTTCCGGGAATACGCGGGCGTGGACCAGTTCATCACGCGGACCCTGGAGGCCGCTCTGGCCGCGGGGCGCGTCGAGACGATCCTGGGCCGGCGGCGGCCGATCTCGGGGATCAAGAACACCACCGGCCGGAACCGTAACCTCGCCGAGCGAACGGCGGTCAACACCGTGATCCAGGGGTCCGCGGCTGACCTCATCAAGATGGCCATGATCAAGATTGACCGGCGGCTGCGCGCACAAGGTCTGCAAGCGCGGATGATCCTCCAGATCCACGACGAGCTCGTTTTCGAGACGCCCGAGAACGAGGTTCCCGACCTCGCCGCTCTCGTGCGACAAGAGATGAACACGGCCCTGGCGCTGGAGGTGCCCCTGAAGGTCGACCTGGGCGCCGGCATCAACTGGCTCGACGTCGAGGCGATCGAGGGATGAGATTGCCGTAATATACGCCGGCCCCGGGCGAATCTCCTGGAGAGTCGGTTCTTCGGATCCGCAACGGGTTTTTCGATCCAAATCAGCGAAACCCCATTGCAGGTGGACGCGGCATGACGTATAAGAGAAGGGAACAATCGGAATTGATCGGCTGCCGATCTAGGCGATTACCCGTCACCCGCTTCATTTCCCCTCCCTCGGACTTACCCCTGAGAACTGCAAGGGGCGGGAGATGACGGCACCAAGAACCATCAGGACCCCCACCTGCTTGACTAAGTTTGCGCGATGCCCCCTTCATGAGGCCTGAGGCGCGGATTTCGGATCTCGATAGGTCGTGTGAATCTCTCGGGTGAAGTCGTTCACACGGCGGTTCCATTTGACCAACCAGACACAATTCATGGAACGATGCGAGCCGGCCGCCTGAGTTGTCCGGCCGTCGAGACCGAGCCCGCTCTCGCGACCCTGGCCGTGCCCAATGGTTGTCTTCAGGAGTACCATGTCGTCGTCCTGTTCCGGCGCCTTTTCGTTGACTTCGTTGCCCGTCCGGTGGAAACACGGCGCGGTCCCCGTGATCGGTTTGACCGGCGCGATTGGCGGCGGCAAGAGCCAGGTCGCGGCGCTGCTGGGCAAACGGGGGGCGGTCGTGATCGACGCCGACCGTGTGGGCCATGAGGTGCTTGAGCACCCCGAGGTTCGCCGCCAGGTGATCGAGCGCTTTGGCGCCCTGGTGGTTGCGCACGGGCCGGACGCCACTGCTTCCCTTGGCGCGATCGATCGGCGGGCCTTGGGCTCGGTCGTCTTCGCCTCCAGGCCGGCGCTCGACGATCTGGAAGCGATCGTCCATCCGCCGATGCGGCAGCAGTTCGAGGCGATCATCGATCATGAGTCGGTGCACGGCCGCGCCCCGGCGGTCGTGCTGGACGCGGCCATCCTGCTCGAGGCCGGCTGGGACAATCTCTGCGACCTGGTGGTTTTCGTCGATGCCTCGCAACCGGTCCGGCTCCATCGCGTGGCCCGCGATCGCGGCTGGACTGCGGAGGTTTTGCAAGCCCGCGAGGCCGCCCAGTGGCCCCGCGAGCGCAAGCTCAGCCGGGCCGATATCGCGATTCACAACGATTCGAGCCTCGAGATTCTGGACCAGAACGTCGATCGATTATTCCGGCTGGCGACCGATCGCAAATCCTTGGACTCGCGCACCTCCGGGACGTCGGCTTCGAGCCGGCTCTCCGGTTCCGCCTCCAGTTTCCAGGGCGGCGACGCTTCAGCTTGGTGACCCTCGATGACATGCTTCCTTCCTGACATGCCTGTAGTGATCTGGTTCAGCTCATCGCGTTCTGTTCTCTGCCGTTTGTCCTCGTCCCAGAAATGCTGATGACAGTCCTTGCCCAGCGTTCTCTTCGCGTAACGATTCCAATCCTCGCGGTGGCGGAGCACTCCGGCCACGAATGGCCTTTCCAGCTCGCAACATCGGCTGGACCTTTTCAGGAACTCCGACCCGCATCGAGCCCCGTCGTGATCTCCCGGCTCGACAGAATCACTGATTTCGTTTGAACAGGAGAATGGAACATCATGCCCAACGAGACCCGTCCCCGCCGGGAGAATTCCGGAACCTCCCGCCTGCGCAAGCCGATCTCCCCTGCCTCTCCGCCCGTCTCCGACGAGACCGCTGGCCCGTCTTCCGCCCCGCCCCCGACCTATCCCGGAACCGGGGAAGCACCGTCGCCAGCCACCGAGTCGTCCTATCGGGATCGCCCCGGCCGCGAGTCCTACCGCGAGGAAGGCCCGGCCGACCGCGAGCCCATCCGGTTCGTCCGCGAGCGCGAGCCGCTCCGGGAACGACCCGACCGGGAGCCAGGGATGTCAATCCGCGAGCGCCTGGCCCGCGACCGTGCCGAGCGCGACACCGGCCCCGCCCATCATGAAGGGATTCCGGTCAACCGCGACCGCGATCGGGAAAATGCGCCGGTGATCCGCGACCGCGAGACCGCTCCCAACCATCGCGACCGATTCGAGCGTGATTCCTCATTCAATTCCCGCGATCGCGATTACGCTGCGCCGCCGCCTCGGGCCGAACGTCCCGCGGCTCCCGGCTTCAACCCGGAGTTCCCCGACGAGGGGTTTCCCGACGTCGAGGACGAGGACATCTTCGGCGACGCGGCGATCCACGACCGCTACGAGGACATCAAGCGCGGCGAGATCCATCTCACCGAGCTTCAGAAGATGACGATGCCCCAGCTTATCCGCACGGCGAAGACCGAGGGCATCAGCGAGTACATGGGGCTCAAGAAGCAAGACCTGATCTTCAAGATCCTCAAGGAACGGGTCAAGCAGAACGGCCTGATGTACGGCGAGGGTACCCTCGAGGTCCTGCCCGACGGCTTCGGCTTCCTGCGCAGTCCCGACTACAACTATCTGCCCTGCCCCGACGACATCTATGTTTCGCCCAGCCAGATTCGCCGTTTCGGCCTGAAGACCGGGGCCATCGTCTCCGGACAGATCCGTCCGCCCAAGGAGAATGAGCGGTACTTCGCCCTGCTGCGGGTCGAGGCCATCAACTGCGAAGACCCCGACAAGCTGAGCGAGAAGGTCGGCTTTGACGACCTGACGCCACTGCATCCCCAGGGCCGCATCCGGCTCGAATCGGGCAACGACGAGCTCAATATGCGGGTCGTCGACCTGGTCACGCCGATCGGTTTCGGCCAGCGCGGGCTGATCGTCGCCCCGCCCCGTACCGGCAAGACGATCCTGCTCCAGAAGATCGCCAACAGCATTCTGGCCAACCATCCCGACGCCTATGTCATGGTCCTCTTGATCGACGAGCGGCCCGAGGAGGTCACGGACATGGAGCGGTCGGTCAAGGGGCCGACGGCCGAGGTCATCAGCTCCACCTTCGACGAGGCGGCCTCGCGGCACATCCAGGTCGCCGAGATGGTCATCGAAAAAGCCAAGCGGATGGTCGAGTACGGCAAGGACGTGGTCATTCTGCTCGACTCGATCACCCGGCTGGCCCGGGCGTATAACACCGAGGCTCCGCATTCCGGCAAGATTCTTACCGGCGGCATCGACGCCTCGGCCCTGCAGAAGCCCAAGCGATTCTTCGGCGCGGCTCGCAAAATCGAGGAAGCGGGGTCGCTCACCATCCTCGCGACCGCCCTGGTCGATACCGGCAGCCGGATGGACGATGTCATCTTCGAGGAGTTCAAGGGAACCGGCAACATGGAGCTGCACCTTGACCGCCGTCTCGTCGACAAGCGAGTCTGGCCGGCCATCGATGTCAACAAGTCCGGCACGCGCCGGGAAGAACTGCTCATGGATGCCGAAGAGCTGCGCCGGGTCTGGATCCTCCGCCGCGTGCTCAACGACATGAATTCGGTCGAGGCGATGGAACTGCTCACCGGCCGGATGAAGAAGTCCAAGACCAATGCCGAGTTCCTGATGGCCATGAACCTGTCGTAACGGCGCTCACGAGTCGATACCTCGGGAGGGCAAATCTGCCGCCGAGCCTTGCGGGGAACCAGCGGCAGCCGCGCCCTGCCGAGGTTGATACGTCACGCGGGGCGTGACCCATGGACTGCCCAATGCCTGCCTACGAAGGTGATTTCTCCGCGCCCGCGGGCCGGTTCGCGATTGTGGCGTCCCGGTTCAACGCGCTCGTGACCGAGGCGCTCTGGACGGGCTGCCGCGATACGTTCGTGCGGCACGGCGTACCCGAGGACCGGCTCGACCTGGTCTGGGTGCCTGGCTCGTTCGAGATTCCACTTCTGGCCCGCAAGCTCGCCGAGAGCGGCCGGTACGCCGCGGTCATCTGCCTGGGCTGCGTGATCCGGGGAGAGACCGGGCACTACGACCACGTTGCCGGCCAGGCCGCCGCCGGAGTCATGCAGGCCGGACTGGCGACCGGCGTCCCGGTCATCTTCGGCGTCCTTACCACCGAAACCGTGGAGCAGGCCGTCAATCGAGCCGGCCTCAAGTTGGGCAACAAGGGGGCCGACGCTGCCCTGGCGGCCATCGAGATGGTCAACTTGCTGAAACGACTGGAGGCGTAGGGAAGGACTTGTCCTGTACGACAAGAAGAGTTCTTGCCGCAATAATTGCGATGGTTTCACGAACCACTCCGTGAGGCGCGGACGGACTTTCCGGGAACTCGCGCACTTTCTTGCACCGCGGGGCATCGCACATGCACCCTGAGCCGGGACGTCGCAGGACTTTGATTGGCGGGATCTGGTTGATCGGGATCGGCGTCCTGTTCGCAACCCGATTCTGGTGGCCGGGCATCATGTTCTTGATCGCGATCACCGCCTTCATCGAGGGATGGCTCAAGGACCAGCCCTGGTACGGGATCCAGTTCGGATTCTGGTCGGCCTTCATCGGGGTCTGGGCCCTGGCGCGGTACAGCCTGGCGTTCCTGCTGATCGGGCTCGGGGTCAGCACGATCATCGGTGCCCTGGTCAAGCCCAGCCCGTTCTCCAAACCCAAGCCGTTTGTCGATTCGTCGCTCGAGTGAGCGTGTTGCGCTGCGGTGCGGTCCGGGAGTGTTTCGCGATGGGCAAGGCCCTGTTGCCCCAGGCGTTCTGGTTCCGGCTCAGTGCACCGTGTCCGCGGGTCGAGGAGATCCCCCGTCGCGGTGCGCGCGGCGGGCTGCTCGATCTGCCCGCAACCTGTGCGGTTCCGGATCTTTCGTCGCTCGAAGGCCGCGTCTCCTGGGCATCAGTGCGGCTCGCCTGGAATCCTGGGGGGCTAGGAATCGCGATCCTGGCGGACGCACCGGCCAGCAAGGCTGCCAGAAGTGCGAATCGGCCCGAAGGGTTCGCGGATGTCAACCTCTGGATCGACACGCGCGATACCCGCAACGTGAGCCGGGCCACGCGCTTCTGCCATCGCTTCACAGCGCATCTGACTCTGGGGCGCGATTGCAAGAGCCTGGATGTCGATGTCAGCCAGCGTGCGATTGCCCGGGCCGTTGCCGACGCCCCGATCGCCTCGCCCGACGTGCTGAGCATGCACGCCGAGCTGTCCCGAGCTGGCTGGCTCCTGGAGCTCTTTCTGCCGGCCCGGGCCCTGCACGGCTTCGATCCGGAGACGAACCGCCGGCTGGGCTTTGCCTATCAGGTTTCGGACCACGAGCGCGAGGACCAGTTCCTGGGCGTCGGCCGCGATTTTCCGCTCGGCGAAAATCCCAGCCTCTGGGCGACTCTCGAGCTCCAGCCGTGATACAATGGGCTCCTCGTGATTTGACCCGACGAGGGTAGAACAACCCCGCCCGGACTTCTTCGGGAGGAGCCGATCATGCCAGAGTTCGCTTACCAGGACCCTTTCCCCCTGGCCCCTGATTCGACCAGTTACCGCAAGCTCGATGCAAATCTCGTTTCCACTGCGACCTTCGAGGGAGAAGAGATCCTCAAGATCAAGCCGGAGGCGCTCCGGCTTCTGGCGAGGGAAGCCCTGCGGGATGTCTCGTTTCTGTACCGCGCGGCGCACCTCGCCAAGGTCGCGGGGATTCTCGACGATCCCGAAGCGTCGCCCAACGACCGGGGCGTTGCCCTGGCCCTCTTGCGAAACGCCGCGGTGGCCGCGGGGTTCGAGCTGCCGATGTGCCAGGACACCGGCACGGCGACGATCATCGGCAAGAAAGGCCAGCGCGTCTGGACCGGCGGCGCCAAGGACGAGGAGTGGCTGTCGCGGGGAGTCTTCGACACGTATCAGAAAGAGAATCTCCGCTACTCGCAGACCATTCCGCTTTCGATGTACGACGAGATCAACTCCGGCACGAACCTGCCGGCCCAGATCGACATTTTCGCGACCCCGGGCGAGAAGTATGAGTTTCTGTTCGTCGCCAAGGGAGGCGGATCGGCCAACAAGTCGATGCTCTTCCAGGAAACCAAGGCGCTGCTCAATCCGGCGAGCCTGGAGAAGTTTCTCAAGGAGAAGCTGCGTTCGCTGGGCACGGCCGCCTGCCCACCCTATCACCTCGCGGTGGTGATTGGTGGGACGTCGGCCGAGGCGACCATGAAGACGGTCAAGCTCGCCAGTGCGGGGTATCTCGACAAGCTGCCGACGCAGGGAAGCAAGCTCGGTCAGGCCTTCCGCGACCTGGAACTCGAGGAGACGGTGATGGACCTGGCCCGCAAGAGCGGGATCGGGGCCCAGTTCGGCGGCAAGTACTTCGCGCTCGACGCCCGGGTGATCCGCCTGCCTCGCCATGGCGCCAGTTGTCCGGTGGGAATCGGCGTGTCCTGCTCGGCCGATCGCAACATGAAGGCCCGGATCGACCGCGACGGGGTCTGGCTCGAGGAGCTGGAGCGCGACCCGGCCCGGTTCATCCCCGCACAGTACCGCTCGGGCCTGGGCTACAAGCACGGCGTCGATATCGACCTCAACCGCCCAATGAACCAGATTCTCGCCGACCTTTCGAAGTATACGATCTCCACCCCTTTGAAGCTGACCGGGACGATCGTGGTCGCGCGTGACATCGCCCACGCCAAGATCAAGGAGCGGCTCGACCGGGGAGAGGGCATGCCCGACTATCTGAAGGACCATCCCGTCTACTACGCCGGTCCGGCCAAGACCCCACCCGGGGCTCCTTCCGGCTCGTTCGGCCCCACAACGGCCGGCCGGATGGACAGCTATGTGGACCTGTTCCAGTCCCACGGCGGCTCGATGGTGATGATCGCCAAGGGCAACCGCTCGCAGGCCGTGACCGACGCCTGCAAGAAGCACGGCGGCTTCTACCTCGGCTCGATCGGCGGCCCCGCCGCACTGCTGGCCCAGGAGAGCATCAAGAAGGTCGAGTTGCTCGAGTACCCCGAGCTCGGCATGGAGGCCGTCTACAAGATCGACGTCGTCGATTTCCCGGCCTTCATCCTGGTCGACGACAAGGGCAACGAGTTCTTCTCGCAGTTACCGGTGCTATCTTGAAATGGGGGGAAGCGATGGCCGCTGGAGAGTCGTAACCGGTGAGAGACTCTGCGGAATTCGTTTCGACGAGCTCCACCGGATGACCGTGGATGAGTACGAGCGGCTGGTGGAGTCCGGAGTCCTCGAGAATCGAAAAGGTGGCAGGAACTGAAAACGGTTTTCTTCGACCAATCCCTTCGTCACGGACCGCCGGACCGGACCGGACACCGCGATGACGATCAGCGGCGAGAGGGGTCGATCTGATGTTGCAGTTCTTCGTGTCAAGCAAGGGCCGATCGCAACAGCTCGACCACGACTCGGGGCCCTTCGAGTTTGGCCGTGAGCCCCGGCCCGGTACCCACCGGTGCGTGCTCGACAAGGACCCATATGTGTCCAAGGACCACCTGCGGGTGGAAGAATTGCCGTCCGGAGCGGTTCGAGTTGCCAACCTGAGTAAGCGCGTTGCGGTCCCGCTCGAGGACGGCTCGCACATCAAGGTCGGCGAGGCTCGCGAGCTCGCGACGCCGCTCAGGCTTACGCTCGGCCAGACCGCGATCGAGATCCGCAAGGGTGGGGAGTTGCCGGTCGACTCCACGGTGCTGTGCACCGTCACACCGCCGATCGCCACTGCCGGCTTCCGACGCGCGCTCACGCTTGACCCCGCCACCGACGTCCCCGACCCATCACAGCTCACGCGCTGGTTCGAGACGCTCGTCAGCGTCCAGCGTGCCGCGGCATCGTCTCCGGAGTTCTACCAGGAGATCGCCCGGGCGGTGGTCGATCTGATCGGGCTGGATCACGGGCTGGTGTTGCTGCGTAAGGGCGAAAAGTGGGAGCCTGTCGCGGTGCATTCGGCACCGGGCGCCCCGCGCGTCAACTACAGCCGGACCGTCCTGGAGCGCGTTCGCGAGGAGCGGCGGACGTTTTATCAAGGCGGTGGCCTGGAAGACCCGTCAGTGAGCCTGACCGGGATCACGGCGGTGGTCGCCTCCCCGATCCTCGACCCGGACGGAGGGGCGGTGATCGGGGCGGTGTTCGGGGCCAAGGTGAGGCGCGAGGCGATCGGCCCCTCCCAGTTGAAGCCCCTGCACGCACAGCTCGTCCAGGTTCTGGCCGCGGCAGCCGCCGCGGGGATCGCCCGGGTCAGTACGGAGGCCGAGGCCGCCCGCCGCCATGTCCAGTTCGAGCAGTTCTTCTCCCGTGAGCTGTCCGACGAGCTCGACCGCAACCCGGAGCTCCTCCTGGGGCAGGATCGCGAGGTGTCAATCCTTGTCAGCGATATCCGCGGCTTCTCCCGGATCGCCGAGCGACTGGGGGCACGCGAGACCTGCCTCCTCATGGGCGACATCCTGGAGCGGCTCACCGCGCGGATCTACGAGCACGGGGGTGTGGTTGTCGACTATGTCGGCGACGGAATCCTCGCGATGTGGAATGCTCCACTGGCCCAGGCGGACCACGCCGCTCGCGCCTGCCGCGCGGCGCAGGCCATGCTCGGCGAACTGCCCGGGCTCAACGAGTGCTGGGGTTCGAAGGTCCAGACCACCCTGGCGCTGGGCATCGGCGTCAACACCGGCGACGCTCTCGTGGGCAACACCGGCAGCCTCCGGCGGCTGAAGTACGGCCCGCTAGGCAACACGGTCAACCTCGCCAGCCGAGTGGAGGGGGCGACGAAACAGCTCGGCGTCCCCGTGCTGATCACCGGCACCACCCGCGCCTTGATTGGTGACTCCCTTCCCACGCGCCGGCTCTGCCGGGTCCGCGTCGTCGGGATTGACGCCCCCACCGACCTTTACGAGCTTCACGGCGGCCACCCCACCCCGGAATGGCTCGCGATGCGCGACGCCTACGAAACGGCCCTTTCCCTCTGCGAGCAGGGGGAATGGGCCGAGTCGTGTGCCGCCCTCTACCCGATCCTTCGGGGTCGGAGGGAGGCGTTCGATCAGCCCGCGCTCGCCCTGCTCGCCCGAGCCAGCGAGTGCCTCCGGTCCCCCCCCGACACGGCCTTCGACGTGATCGAGCTGAGCCACAAATGACCAACTCTTCACCGATACTGAACGGGCGTGTGGTAGAGAAAAGTAGAGATTTCTGGAGTTCAGGGAACCACCAACGCCCGTAGCGGAAGGGGGCACCCACCTTCTGGCACCCGGGAAACGTGGTTGGTCCGAATGTCATAAACTTAAGCGTAAACCCAAGGCTCCTTTGTACTTGCGGTCTGTTTTGGCGAGACTAAACATGTCGGCACGCTCGCCTGCCGGCGCTCAGGGCGCAAACAGCTGCTCCGGGAAGGCCCGTGCCGCCGGCAGCCTCAACGCCCCGGAGGCTGTTCCTCTGTGTCGCCGGGCTGATCGCGGTAAACGAGCTCTCCCTCGTCGCGGTCCGGGACGCTGGCCGTCAGAGTGACGCGATGCCACGATCGCCAGGCGCGGTCGAGCTCGCGGACATCGGCCAGCCCGTAGTGGTTCAACGTCGCACTGTCCCATCCCGACTCGAGGCCGTCGCGGACAAAGCGCAGGAACCTGGGCCTGCCGCCGATCTCGATCAAGAACCGCGAGATCGAATAACCCTGACCGTAGAACGACATCAGGTCCTTGGGATACTCCTCGATTCGGAACAGGCGAACCAGCGACACCTCGCCGCGCCGGGCTAGCAGATCGACGGCGATCTGGTCATGCCGCCTGCGCTCGCGCTGGTCCTCGCTCAGAAGTGCCGCCCCCTCGTCGGCCCACCGCGGCATCGGGCCGCCGAAGTATGCGGCGAAGATTGTGTGGGTGATCTCATGCGGCAGAGCCGAGGCAAGAATCCTGTCGAGCCGGCCCTCCACCACCATGCTCTGGTCGGTCACGCGGCCGTTGTTGAAGCCGAACGAGGTCAAGCCGCCGGCCTCTCCCGATGTCACCTTCACCCGGATCGGGCAGGGAGTGGTCCAGGCCGGCAACTCGCGGCCCAGCCAAGCCCTGGCGATGTTGACCCGTTCCGTCTCGGCATGTTCGGCAACGGTTCTGGCGATGCTCTGGGTGGGTGCCTCGACAACGAAATTGCCCGTGCGAAACGAGGCCCCGCAGAGCAGCGGAACGCATCCCAGAACCATGGTCGCGATCCCGCCGAGCCGCCGCGCCAACTGATCGCGGTGTGCTTCCATGCGCCACGCTCCTCCCTGAGCACCGATTGGCTCTCGACCCAATTCCCCAGATCCGCCAGGTCCCGGACCGAAGGATCGCTTCCGCCGGGCTACGATCGCGATTCGACCGGCCTTCCTCCGCCGGCTGTGAACTTGTGAGCGGAACTCTAGCAGATTCCGACGGACTTGTCGCCCCGGCTTTGACTTCGTAACGCATGCGAGAAGCGGCATCGGATCAGAACCACTCGCATGCAAGCAGCGGCAATATCGCGGGATCGGTGGAATGGCTGATGATCGCGTCGTTGGCCGGCCGATGGAAGAGGTTGGCTGGACGAGAGTCATGGGCTCAGAGAAAAGTGCTCCTCACGGTTGTGCCACCATGCTCTTACAGTCGGCCCGGCGGACCGCAGCCTTGCTTGCAACTGCGTTCCGAAGTTGGACCCGATCAGAACCGCACGGAGGAGGAGGACCAAAATGGCAACCGCACGATTGCGGCTATTTCCCTACCCCGAGGACGAACACGAAGACGCAACTACCCCCTCCATCCCGATTCAACTTTCTGATCTATACCCTCTGCTCGCTCAGGCTCATCGCGATAACTACGTGTGGCTGCACGACTTCGAACACGATCGCCTGATGGTCAGCAACGATCTTTACGAGGTGATCCGGGCGTTTTCGAACTGTCGACCCTCGGCCTGAGCCTGGCGCTCGATCCCGCGTTGCCGGGTCGCATGGGGGAGCGGCCCGGCCTGGCAGGTTGTGTAGAGAGCCGGAGTTGCCGCCGCTGGCCCGGGAGAATCAATCCGGGCAAAACAACCTTGCCCGTCCAGCTCTGGCTTCCTAACCTAGAATGCGACATGCTGGATCTGCCACGCTGCAGCCGATGATCCGTCCGGTACTGACTCCCGAGCACTCACGATGATCACCAGGGAAGCGAATTCCGACGATGCGTTCACCATCGAACGCCATGGCGACATCACGGTCATCACGGCGACGCCAGCCCTGGAGCGGCTGGCATTCGGACTCGAGGAGCAGGCGGCCGAGCTGATCTTGAAGCCATTGCAACGTCAGGAGAATCCCTTGATTCTCTTTGATCTGAGCCAGGTCGATTACTTCGGCTCGATGTTTCTGGCACTCTTGATCCGATGCTGGAAGCTGGCTCTCTCGCACGGCGGATCGATGGCGCTCTCGGGTGTCTCACAACGGACGCGCGAGCTGCTTCGCGTCACTTCGCTGGACATCGTCTGGCCGATCTACGACTCGAAGTCAGAGGCGATGGAAGCCTTCGAGCTCGACTGATCGGGCCGACACGACGAGGCGGGATAGCCCGGTCGTTCACGGTGACCGAAGCTACTACTGCCCGGCCGGTTCGCGCCCTGGGAGCGGGTTTCCAGGGCGCGGCTGGGCGGAAGATCCGGCGGCGTTGCGCGACCCGTTGACAGGTTTGAAGGCCGGTCCCATGATGAAGTTGGAGTACCGTCATTCGGGGCTCAAGACTAGGTTTTGATCGATCACAATTCGTTATCCGGGATCTCGCGAATCGGGAATGCACGGGCCAGTTGGGTGTTCCACCCACCGGAGCGGAGCCGCCATGGGAATCTACGACCGCGAATATTATCGTGGTGAAACGGGTGGTCCGAGCTGGTTTAGCGGGGTAGCACCCTGGTGCAAGACTCTGATCGTCATCAACTGCGCAATGTTCTTGCTCCAGAACGCATTCAGTGGCGATTCTCATTTGTTCGTGGACTGGCTCGCGGCCACGCCCGAGGCGATCTTTCAGCACGGCCGGATCTGGCAGCTCTGGACGGCAACGTTCCTGCACTCCGGCATCCTCCACATCCTGGGAAACATGTGGTTCCTCTGGCTCGTGGGCCGGGAGATGGAATCACTCTATGGGAGCCGCGACTTCCTGGCGTTCTATCTCCTGGCGGGAGGAGTCAGCACCCTGGGATGGGCCGTCATCGCGGCGCTCTCCGGCGGCATGGAGCGCCACATGCTCGGCGCCTCCGGGGCCGTGATGGCCGTGGTGACTCTCTACACGCTCTACTATCCCCGTCGTGAGATTCTCTTCTTCTTCCTGCCGATGCCGATGTGGGTGCTGCTGGGAATCTATCTCGTCTTCCCTCTGTTCGGGGACAACGGGACAGTGGCATACCAGGCCCACTTGATGGGTGCGGCATTCGCATTCTGTTTCAAGCTGTTCGACCTCCGCTGGTCGCGGCTGGTCACGGGGCGAATCCGCCGGCCCCGGCTGCGCATCTTCACCCCGATGCCGGTCGATCAGCCCCGGACCCGGCCGTCAGGGTCGAGCCGGGCGGCCGGCGAAAGCCTGGGCGCGAAGCCCTCGTCGTCGGTGACGGTCCTCCCCGAGGAGCAGCTTGACGCTCGCCTTGATGAAGT
>JAFAHT010000024.1 GCA_019237095.1 Planctomycetaceae bacterium | reverse complement strand
CCAGCTCCTTCCGGCGTCGGGCGCGACGCTCGTCACGGGCGCGAAGAGTTTCCCAAGGCAACACCGAACACCTCCCTGCGGCCAAGGGCCCACGGTCCACGCTCTCCCCGCGCGAATCGGAAAGCCGGCCTGATCCCTCAACCAGCTACACGGTTGAAACGTCGCGAGACCATTGATTCGACCATACCGGATCGCTGGCCCCGCGGACCCTCAGGTCATCTCATCCGTGCGCGGGATCGGCGAACTCTGATCTAGGTTTCGTCTTCCTGGCCTCTGGAGGTGGAGTCAATTCCCCATTCCGATTGTGGAGGGTCTTGATGTAGACGACTTTACGCCCAGAACAAACAACCGGCTTGAAACGTCTGTGCGGATTGCCGTGGGGTCGACGCGGTGTGGTATGATGCAGAGGCGTTGAGTCCGACGGAAATTGACCTGATGCCCCCTGCCCTTTGAGGATCTGGAAAGACTCGGAATCCGAGGAGCCGGCGCCATGTCCACGATCACCCCCTTGCAGCCGTTGACGGCAACACAGCCGCTCTGGGTTCCGGCGCTTCCCACGCTCTATCGGTTGAGCATCGCGCAGTACGAGGCGATGGTAGCCTTCGTGGTCTTCACCAAGCGCGACCGGCTCCATCTGATCAACGGATTTCTGGTGGCCAAGATGACCGAATACCCACCGCATGCGGCGGCTTGTGACGGAGTTCGATTCGCTATCGAGGCCCTGCTCGCCACCGGCTGGTACGTTCGTTCCGACAAGCCCCTCAAGATTCCAAATTGTATCAGCGTTCCGGAGCCGGACGTCGTCGTCGCGCGTGGAACCTGGCGCGACTATAGTCAACGTCATTCGGAGCCGTCCCAGGTTCCCCTGGTCATCGAAGTGTCCAGCTTGAGCCTCCACGAAGATCGCTGGATGGCTCTCGTTTACGGGAGGGGTGGCGTCGCAGTGTACTGGATCGTCAACTTGATTGATCGCCAGGTCGAGGTCCACACCGATCCTGGACCCGACGGGTATCGTACGGTCCTTGTTTTCTCGTCGGACCAGGCCGTCCCGCTTTTCCTCGAGGGGACGGAGCTTGGCCGGATCACAATGACGGACATCCTGCCCCGAGAGTTAGTCGAGGGCTAAGAAGGGCTTTCCGCGGTTTCCCAGGAGGAATGATCTCGTGCGCTGGTCGATTGCTCTGATTCCGACGCTCAAGGAACCCCCGGCCGACGCCGTGGCTCCCAGCCATATCCTCTTGCTCCGGGCGGGTATGATCCGCCAGCTTGGCGCGGGGGCGTACACGTATCTGCCCCTGGGCTTGCGGGTGCTGCACAAGGCCAGCCAGATCGTTCGGCAGGAAATGGACGCCGCCGGGGCCATCGAGCTGCTGATGCCGGCCTTGCAGCCGATCGAGATCTGGAAGGAATCGGGCCGGTACGAGACCTACGGCGACCTGCTGATGAAGCTGACCTTGAGCGGCGGCCACCAGATGTGCCTGGGCCCGACCCACGAGGAGGTGATGACCGACCTGGCACGCGATCTGATCAACTCTTACAAGCAGTTGCCGATCACGATGTACCAGATCCAGACCAAGTTCCGCGACGAGCCCCGGCCACGGTTCGGCATCGTCCGGACTCGCGAGTTCGTGATGAAGGACGCGTACAGCTTCGACGCCGACGTCGCCCAGCTCGGCAAGAGCTACGACGCCATGTACGAGGCCTACTGCCGGATCTACGACCGGTGCGGCCTTCCTTATGTGATCGTCGAGGCCGAGAGCGGCCCGATCGGCGGCGACGCCTCGCACGAATTCATGGTCCCCTGCTCGACCGGCGAGGACCGGGTCATCCAGTGCACCGCCTGCGACTACGCGGCCAACCAGGAGCGGGCAGAGATCGGCGCCCGCCTCGCGCTGGCGACGAAGCCCGACCTCACCGCGCCACCATTCCAGGCGGTGGACACGCCGGGAAAGCGGACGATTCGCGACGTTTGCGGGTTCCTGAAGGTCGAGGAATCAACCTCGGGCAAGTTGCTGGTTTACCTGGGCGACGGCAAGCCAGTGGCCGTGCTCTTGCGTGGCGATCACGAGGCCAACGAGGCCAAGGTCCGCCGGGCGATCGGCGTCGCGACCTTGGTGCCGGCCGACCCGGAGACGATCCAGAAGGCGACCGGAGCGCCCATGGGTTTCCTCGGCCCGGTGAACATCAAGATCCCGATGGTCATCGACCGGGCTATCGCGGCGCTGGCGACGGTCGTGGTGGGCGGGAACGCGGTGGACGTGCACCTGAAAGGCGTCGTGCCCGGCCGCGACTTCCCGCTCGATCGGGTGTTCGACCTGCGCAATGCCGAGGCCGGCGATCCCTGTCCCCGCTGCGGCACCACGATGGTGAGCCGGGCGGCACTGGAGATCGGCCACGTCTTCAAGCTCGGAACCAAGTACTCCAAGGCGATGGGCGCGACCTATCTCGACGAGAAGGGGGTCGAGATCCCGATCATCATGGGCTGTTATGGCATCGGCATCAACCGGATCATGGCGGCGGCCATTGAGGCCGGTCATGACGACAACGGGATCATCTGGCCGCTTTCGCTGGCACCCTACCAGGTCTCGTTGATTCCGCTGCAGGTGAACAAGGCGGAAGTCATGGACCTGACCAGGAAGCTCGAGCAGGAGCTGGAGGCGGCGGGGGTCGACGTCCTGACGGACGATCGTGACCAGCGCCCGGGAGTGAAATTCAAGGATGTGGACCTGATCGGCATCTCGCTGCGGGTGGTGATCGGCGAGCGCGGGCTCAAGGACGGCTCCGTCGAGATCAAGTGGCGGCACGAGGCGGCGGCCCGGAACCTGCCGATGGCCACGGCCACCCAAGCGATCCTCGCCGAGCTGGCCGAGGCCAAGGCCACGCACGATGCCTACTGCCGCGAGCGGATTTCCGCCCGATCCGGAGCCGCGACCTCATGAAGGCCGCCCACCCCCTGCCCCGACTCCCTTATGTTTTGCTGGCCGCGATGACGGTCGTATCGTTCGGCGGCCCGTTCGTCATAGTCGGCGTCATCCGGGGTGGGGACAGTCCAGGCTGGCCTCCCGACCGGCCCATCGAATGGGTGACCATCGGTCTGGTGATGGCGTTGTTTCTGGTCCTGTTCGTCGCCTGCGTCAGCATCCGCCTCTGGTACCGGCCAAAACCAAGATGATCCGGTCCCGAAGTTGCCCCGAGAGGGACGATGATGTCGAGCGGTAGTGACTGGGTTTTGGTCAAGGTCGGGCTGGGCCTGGCGGTGGCGGCGTTCGTGCTGTCCTGGCTGTTCTGCATTCTGGCACGGCGGTACGCGCCGCGGTTCGGCTTTCTGGACCGGCCGGGCGGGCACAAGGGCCACCAGGCGCCCGTGCCTTTGGGTGGGGGTGTGGCCATCTGGCTGGCGACGATGATGGTGCTGGGGGCCTGCGGTCTGGCCGTTCTGATGGGCGGCCCTGAGCTTCCCCAGCCGATGGCCGAGCATGTCACTGCCAGCGGGCTCTTCAGCCGGGCCGGCGAGTTGCTGGAGATCCTCGTCCTTGCCTCGATCATCATGGTCATGGGCCTGATCGACGACCGGAAGAACCTGAAGTGGCAGCTCCGGCTCGGGATCCAGGTCCTCTGCGCATCGATTCTGGCCGCCTCGGGCATCCGCGTGACCCTGTTCTGGCCGTTCACGCATCCCCTACTCGGTGGCGCGGTGACGGTGATGTGGATCGTCGGCCTGACCAATTCGTTCAACATGCTGGACAACATGGACGGTCTGGCCGCCAGTGTGGGTCTGATTGCCGCAGGGCTATTCTGCGTGGGCCAGGTGGTGGTGGGCAGTCTGTTCGCCCCGGCGGTCCTGCTGATCGTCATGGGTGCCCTGGGCGGTTTCCTGGTGCACAACCGCGCTCCAGCGCGCCTCTACATGGGCGATGCAGGCAGCAATTTTCTCGGCTTTCTGCTCGGCGCGATGACGGTCGCCGGGACCTATTTCCGCTATGGACGGGATGACTCGCCCTGCGGCGTCCTCTCGCCGCTTTTGGTCATGGCGGTCCCGCTCTATGACACGACCTCGGTGGTTCTGATCCGCTTGCTTGAGGGCCGCAGCCCGTTCCAGGGTGACCGCCGGCATTTTTCCCATCGGCTGGTGGCGCGTGGCTTGACGCCGCCGCAAGCGGTCTGGACCATTGATCTGGTGACTCTGGCCGGCGGGCTGGGTGCGCTCTTGCTGCACCGGCTCGACACCTGGGGAGCAGGCCTGGTCATGGCCCAGACGGCCTGCCTGCTGGGCGTGGTGGCGATCCTCGAGCTGGCAAGGAGTGGACCGCGGGCGGGGCAAGGCCAGGGCCAGGAGAGATAAAGGCAAGAGCATGACCAGGCGCGGCGCGAGAACACCAGCTTCCCCCCGCGCTGCGGTCGCATCGGATTGCCGGCAACCGGCCTCGGTGAAGGTCTCGGCCGGTGATCAAGGCGGCGATGGCCATGGCGCTGGCGAGGCGTCGGCCGCGAAGGTGGGCGAGCAAATCCGCCGGCTGGCACTAGGCCTGTTCGCCGCACTCATGACCGCCCGGGCTTACTGGCCCAGCGAGATTGACCCGAGCCAGGATTCGGGTTCCGGCCTGGTCTGGGTGCTGGCGATGCTGATCGTGGTGGGGCTGTGGATCGCTTCGCCACTCTTCGGCGGCCGGTTTCGCTTTCGCTGGTCGTGGACTGACGCCGCCGTCGTGGCCCTGGTGTTTCTGGTCGGCTTGAGCTCGACCCGTGGACTTGATCGCCGGCTGGCCATCAATCTGGCCTGGGAGTGGGCCGGGCTGGGGTTCGCCTACGTCCTGGCGCGCAACCTGCCCCGAACCCGCGGCGAATCGACGGTACTGGCGGGAGCCCTGGTGGCGACGGCGGTGGCCGTCTCTGCCTACGGCCTTTTCCAGGCGCGGGTTGAGATTCCCTCGCTCAAGGCAAGGTTCCAGAAGAATCCCGCGCAGGTCATGCTGGAGGCGAAGATACCCGCTGATCCTCAGCACATGCGCGCCTACGCCGATCGGCTGATCGGCTCCAACGAGGTTTTCTCGACCTTTGGCCTGGCCAACTCGCTGGCCGGGTTTCTCGTCGGACCGCTCGTGCTGGTACTGGCGATGATGATTCGCAACCTGGCTGACGAGAAAGCCCCTGGCTCGCGCTGGGGCGTGATCGGCCTGGCCGCCGCTCCTCTGCTCTGCATTCTAACCTGCCTGCTCCTGACCAAGTGCCGCAGCGCATGGATCGGGCTCGTTGTCGCCCTGGCCGTCCTCGCCTGGCAAGAGCGGCGGAAGGTACCTGCGCGGCACTTGCTCGGAGCAGGCCTGGCCGGGCTGGGCTTGGTCGCTGCGCTCGTGGCCGCGGGGCTGGCCACTGGCCGGCTCGATCGCGAGGTGCTCACTCAATCGCCGCTGTCGATGCGTTATCGCTGGGAGTACTGGCAAGGCGCCTGGGGGGTGATCACCGAGGGAGCGCAGGGGCAGGCCGCGGGTGCATCGACGTTCTGGTCGGGCGTTGGCCCGGGCAATTTCGGCAGCCACTATCTCCTCCACAAGCTGCCGCAGTCGAGCGAGGAGATTCAGGACCCGCACGATCTCTTTCTCGAGGTCTGGGCCATAGCCGGATTCTGGGCGCTGCTGGCGCTGGTCGCCGCCCTGGCGCTGGCGTTCTGGAACCTGCTGGGCCAGGCCGCTGCTGGTCCGGGCGAGGATGACAAATCGCGCGTCAGGCTGCGCCGACGGCCAAGCGAGGTTTCACGGGAAACATCGCCGGAGGTTTCACGGGAAACATCGCCGGTCGTGGCAGCCGCCCTGCCGGCTGGTGCCCCAGACCGCCTCGGTTGGCTGACGCTTTCGGCGGGGCTGGGCCTGGCGATGGTGCTGCTCGTGGGCCAGATGAACCTGTTCCAGGGCGACCTGCTGGTTCGCTGGGTGATCCTGTCGGGGAGCTGGCTGCTAGCGGCCTTGCTCGGTCTGGGCCTCTCGAGGCGGGTGCCGCTGCCGGCAACAGCCTTTGGTGCCGCGGTCCTGGCCTGCGTGGTCAACCTGCTGGCGGCCGGGGGCATCGGCATGCCGGCCGTGGCTCTGGGTCTCTGGCTGCTGATCGCGCTGGGGCTCAACCTGCGGCACGATCGCCCTTGCGGCCGTCTTCGAGAGTACGCCGGTCGTTTGCCCGCCTTCGCAATGGCGATGATCTGGTCCGCCCTGGCGGGCTCGTTCGTCGGAGCCATCATCCCGTTCTGGCGATCCGAGGCCGCGCTGGCGGTGGCCGACGACGCCCTGGCCCGTCGCCCCCCTGATTTCAAGCGCGCGCAGGCTGCTTACGAGTTCGCCGAGGAGGCCGATCGCTACAGCCCTCGTCCCTGGCTCGGCGACGCCTATCTCCAGCTTCTGATCTGGGAGTCGCGCGGCTCGAAGCCCGAGGATCTGCGCTGGAAGAAGATTCCGGCGCTCCTGCTGAAGGCCGCGTCGCCACCGCGCAATCCCGACGCCTGGACACTACATAGCGAGCGCGCTCTTGTCACACGGGACCTTCTGAAGAAGCTTGGCCATACTCTTTCCCCAAGAGAGATCATCCCCTTGCAGGCCAGCATCGTCGAGGCCACGCGAACCGCCTCGCGGCTTTATCCCACGAACGCGACCTTGCACGCACGCCTCGCGGAATCCAGCGCCGAGATCTCCATGTTCCGAGATGCCGTGACAGAAGCCCAGGAAGCTCTCCGGCTCGACGCGATCACCCCCCACCTGGACAAGAAGCTTGCCCACACGCAGCGCGAGCAGCTCAAGGCGAAGCTGCCCGACTGGACGGAGAAGGCGGCACAGCTCAAGCTTGAGCTCAAATAAATTCTCCGTGCCATGCTTCTATGCATGGTGTCTCGGCCGGGCCGCACCGTCGCCAAAACTGCTTCAAGCGAACCGACCGGAACGTCCGATAGAGAGGACGTACAGGATGCGGGCGAGAGCGTTCCTGGCACGCAGTTAGCTCGGTGGGCGCCTCGGGCGAGGAGACAGGGATGTTGGACCGAATCTTGAAGGTTAACTCACGTTCAGACCGGCACGGGGCAAAAGCGCGACACGACTCGAAACACTCCAGGCGCCAGCCCCTGGTGGAAGTCCTGGAAGGTCGGCAATTGTTGGCCTCGCTAGC
>JAFAHT010000006.1 GCA_019237095.1 Planctomycetaceae bacterium | reverse complement strand
CGATCGGCGGCGAAGAACTGGCCTGTGGTCCATGGGGGTTGTCTTCCACATAGGATTCTTTCAAGTCAACGAGTCGGCATGAGAGCATCGGGAACCTGTCCCACCTGTGAAGTGACTCACCGGGCTGGATGCTCCTTGTGGTAGTGGCCGATCACGGTCTCGACGGCCCTGCGCCAGCGCTCCATGGCCCTGGACCGCCAGGCGTAGCTGCGGGCGGGAGTGAAAGTGCGGCCGCCAGACTCGAGCAGCTCGACGGCCCCGGCGCGATCGCTCCAGAGTCCCGCACCCAGGCCGGCCAGGAGCGCTGCGCCCAGGGCGGTAGACTCGGTCTGGGGGCTGCGGCGGATGGGCTGGCCAAGCACGTCGGCCTGGAACTGGAGAAACGCATCCGACCTGGCCATCCCGCCATCCACCCTCAGCTCGGTGAGTGCGGAGCCGAGGTCATCCTGGATGGCCTCGATCAGGTCGGCGATCTGGAAGGCGACGCCTTCGAGGGTGGCCCGGGCAATGTCGGCCAGGGTCGTGGCACGAGTGAGCCCGAAGAGTGTCCCCCGCGCCGAGGGCTGCCAGTGTGGGGCGCCCAGCCCGGTCAGGGCGGGAACGAAGGTGACTTCGCTGTCGGGATTCCCCTGGAGGGCGAGAGCGCCGATCTCGGGAGCTGCGCCGATGGCCTCGAGGCCGTCGCGAAACCACTGCACGGCCGCGCCGGCGATGAACACGCTCCCCTCGAGGGCATACTGCGCGGGCTCGTCGCCCAGTGAGGCGGCCCGGGTCGTGATCAATCCCTGAGCCGAGCGGACAATCCTGGAACCGGTGTGGGCCAGCAGAAATGCTCCCGTCCCATAGGTGCACTTGGCATGGCCCGGCTCGAGGCAGCCTTGCCCAACCAGCGACGCCTGCTGATCGCCGGCCACTCCGGTGATCGGAATGCCGTCGGGAAGATAGTCCAACCCGCGAGTGACACCAAAATCTCCCGCGCTGGGGCGAATCGATGGTAATAATCCGGGGGGAACCGCGAATGCTTCACAGAGTGAGTCGGAATACTGTCCCGTTTCCAGGTCCATGAGTAAGGTTCGCGACGCGTTCGTGACATCCGTGAGATGCTGCCTGCCGCCGGTCAAGTGCCAGATCACCAGGGTATCGACGGTCCCCGCGGCCAGCTCGCCCCTCTCTGCTCGGGGGCGAGCGCCGGGGACGTTATCGAGGATCCAGGCGATCTTGGTCGCCGAGAAGTACGGATCAAGGACCAAGCCGGTACTGCGGGTGATCCAGTCCCGCTGGCTGTGCAGCTGATCGCAGATGGCGGCCGTCCTGCGGTCCTGCCAGACCAAGGCCGGCGCGATCGGCCGGCCCGTTGCCCGCTCCCAGACAATTGTCGTCTCGCGCTGATTGGTCAGTCCAATAGCCGCGATCCGATCCGCTTTCACCCCCGCGTCCAGCAGGGCCAGCGTCACCTGAGAGCCCACCGAGGCAATCAAGGCGTCGGCATCGTGCTCGACCCATCCGGAACGAGGGTAGCTTGGCAGGACCTCAGTCTGACCCTGTCCCGCTGGCTGCAACCTCGCATTGTACAGGACCGCCCGCGTGCTGGTCGTTCCTTGGTCGATCACCAGTAGATGGTCGCGTGCCATGAGATGTTCCCCGTTGATACAATGGCCGATTGCTCGAGAATAACCATTCGATCCGAGGCAAACCATGGAAAAGACGACAGTCTACGAACTGCTGGGCTTATCGGTAGAAAGAGTGAAACGATGCATCAAGGTCTGATCATCCCCTTGTCCGGCATCATGATGCCGCTGGTTCTGGTGCCGACGATTATCTTGCTGGTGCACAGCCACAAGAAACGGGAGTGGCACCATCAGGAGCGGCTGCGAGCGCTCGAGATGGGCTTGCCGACCTCCGGCCCCGATCGGATGCCGGGCGGCGGGACCGTGATCGCGATCGGGGCGGGTGTTCCAATCGCCTCGGTGCTAACGGCCTGGATGACCACCATCAGCGTCTCCGACTCTCATCCCGACTACATGCCGATCGTCGCGGTTGCGTGGGGATGCGCGTTCATGATCAGCAGCGGCGCCTTGATTACCAGCCTGGTTCTGGGAGTCTTGCTGATGCGCTCAAGGAAGCCCGCGGAGCCGATGGACCAGTTTGCAGCGATCAAGCCGGCATACGAGCCGGACGCCTACGACGTGGTCTCTCGCCGCGGCTGATCGAGAGGGCATTCTCTCAATCTCAAAGCACGACAATCCCGCCCCAGCCCAGACGGCCAGAAGCGGCTCGAGCGGAATGTGAAACCGGGCCGAGACGATGGTCAGCGTATGGAAGAGGGCGATCAAGAGAACGGTCACGATCGTCGGCCACAATCTTCCGCGGACGTCGCTGGTGGCAAGCCCCAGCCCGAGCAGGGCGGCCATCGTCAGCGCCAGATGGCTGACCCGGTAAACCCACACCCGCGTCTTGGGATTGGTCACGTCGAACAGCCAGAAGTAGCGGAACCGACGCAGGCAAAGCTGCCAGTACCTACCCGGGCGGTCGCGCAGCTCATCGATCGCCCGCCGGAATAAGATCCGCGATCGCTCGGGCTCGGAAACGGAACCAAGCAGCTTGAGGTCCTCACGGGTCAGGGCGATGTCATCGATGTAGCCCGCCTCGTGCCGGGCGGCCCAGAGCCTGCGATTGAGCGAGGCCAGCCCGGATTGACTTTTCCCCTCGTCGAGCACTTGCTCCACGCTGGCGCGCACCACCTTGTCGGTCCCTTCGCTGAGTGCGCAATTCCCCTGCCAGAACGCATAGCCGAAGGTGCTCTTGATCACCACGAGCTCACCGTGAACCAGGGCGTTGCGGACGATCCAGGGCGCGACCCCCGCCGCTGCCGTCAGCACGACCAGGGCAGCAAGCCGGGTTGCTTGGGCGCGGGAACGCCCTTGGGCGGACCTGCCCTGCACAATGGCCCAGAGAGCGCCCGTCCCCCCCAGCGCGAGGATCGGGTCGCACAATGTCACCGCCGCAAGCAAGGCCCCAGTGGTTAGCGCGCTTGCGCTGCCTCCGCTGGCCCCGGTCCTGAATGCACACACAAGTGTCCATGTCAAGAGCGTTGCGCCGAGCAACGAAACCTGGACGTGCGTTGCGGCGTAGACGAGCGTGGGATGGAGCGCCGCGATCAGGCCGGCCGCGACGTTGACCGCACGCTGATGCGGCGCCACCTCGCGTGCCAGGTGCAGCACGCCCAGTACGAGGAGGCCTCCAAGAATCGCCTGGGCCAGTTCCAAGGTGAGCAGGGCGGCCGACGTCTCTGTACCGCCGACCGCGTAAGCCAGGGCGACCAGGGCCGGATAGATGGGTGCTTGCTGCGACGTCGGGCCCCGGGCGCCCAGGAAGCGAACGGAGAACCCGTGCCCGGCCAGCAAGTTCGCCGCGATCTCGCCGTGCTCGTAAGTGCTCCGCGGCACGTGGTGACTTTGCAAGATCAGCACGGCGGCGGCTCGGACGGCGATCGCCAGCAGGACGAGCCCGGCATCCTGCCGGCACTGGCGGTTCCTCATGAGACGCGTCTCCGCTTGCGCGCGGCTTCGGGGCAGCAACGAGCCGCGACGCTTGTCAGTGGCAACAAGGTCTTCGTCCCCGCCAGGCCCGCTGATTCTGTGGAATCCGCGCAAACGGGTCAATGCGGATCACGGTCGCTACTGATGGCAGCGTCCCTCGCCATGGTCCGCCGGATCGATTCGTTCCCGTCGTCACCCGGTCCACAGATTGCTATGATCAGCAGGCTGTTTTCCTTTCTGCTCGCAGCGTATCTGCGAGGGCCATTCACTCGCTCGGGGCGGGGTCCAATTCATGCATAGACTGGCTGAGGATCTTGAGCTGCTGGATGGCTTTCCTCCGTTCAGTGTCAACATCTACGTGATGGGCGGAGTGCTGGTCGATTCGGGAACCCGGTTCGCTCTTCGGAGAATCGTGCGGCAGCTTCGTGGACGCAGTCTGACGGCACACGCCCTGACGCATGCGCACCCCGATCATCAAGGCGCCAGCCACGCGATCTGCGAGCTGCTCGGACTGCCGCTGTGGTGTGGCGCAGCCGACGCCCCGGCGATGGAAACGGCAGGCGAGATCATGGCCCGGATGCCGCCCCACTGGCTCACTGCAACCGTTGGTCCACACTGGGTCGGTCCATCGCACCCCGTGTCGCGCCGGCTGCGCGAGGGTGACGAGGTTGGGGGTTTCCGGGTGCTCGAAACACCGGGTCATACGGTCGGGCATCTCTCGTTCTGGCGCGAGCAAGACCGGGTGCTCGTCCTGGGCGATGTCCTGGCCAACATGCATATCTGGACTGGCTTGCCACAACTGCGCGAACCGCAGAGAATCTTCTCGCTCGACCCCGCCATGAATCGGCGATCGGCCTCACGCCTGGCCGAGCTACAACCCCGGCTGACTTGCTTCGGTCACGGCCCTCCGCTGCGTGACCCACGACGGCTGCTCAAGTTCGTGAGCCGGTTCTAACGGTCTGGCGAACGCGAACGCGCTCCAGGCGTGTTGGGGTTGCCTGAATGGGCCGGGTGGCTACAATTGGGCCCGCCTGGTTCAGCCTGGTAGCCAGGCGCGTCAGGGCTCGGATTCCCGAGCTGTCGTCGGGCTGAAGCAGGACGACCGAATCGTCTGGGGTCTGGCCGCACAGAGATCGTATCCGCCGATCGGGAATCCTGGCATCCTGAGAAAGGTTCGGCGAGTGAAGCGTGGGTTCGCGCGCGGCCTGATCTTAAGTTTGGTACTTGTCTTGGGCTTTGGCTCGGGGATCTTGCTGGTCTCGCGCCGTGACATCTGGTTCGAGAAGCGGGTGCAGGTGGTCGTCCCGGGACTGCTCGTGCGCGGAGCCTGGCAACGGCCTGGCCCGCTCCGCCGGATCATCAGTCGCGAGGCGATCAAAACGATCGTGACGCTCACGGCGATCAACTCCGCCGATCCCAAGTTTCGCGAGCAGGCAGAGGTGGTCAGGGAGACTGGGGTCCGCTGGGTCGTCGTTCCCATGCGAGGCTCACGAGCAACGCCCGAGCAGATGGCGCTGGCCGCCGACCTGCTGGCCGACCCCGCCAGTCAGCCCGTATTCTTTCATTGCGTCGCGGGACATCATCGCACCAGTCTGGCCCATGCCGCCTATCTGATCCGGCATCGGGGATACACGGCAGACCAGGCATGGCAGGCGGTTTCACGTCTCCATTGGGCTCGGCCTGGTTCGGCCGTGGATCGCAACGACCGGTTCTTGATCGAGGAGTTTGCCAGGGTCCAGCGATCGCTGGCTCCATCCCGCGAACAGGGCGTCTGGGAGATTGCCCATGAGGCTTGGCCGCATGCGACGGGGCAGGTGGTTCGCAAGGCTGATGGCGCTGGTTCTGGCGTTTCCCCTGACGTGGATCGGCTGGAATCAGGCGACGTACAACTTCGCGGTCCTTCAGCCGGGACGGATCTACCGATCGGGACAGATGTCCCCAAGCGCACTTCTGCGAACCCTTCGTGAGTACCAGGTCAAGACCGTCTTGAACTTGCGGGGACCGAACCCGAGGGATTCGTGGTACCGCGACGAGGTCGCCACAACGCTGGCGGCCGGGGCGACGCAGATTGATCTGCCATTGTCGTCGTGCGTGTGGATGTCGCGGATCCAGTTTCGCACGCTCGTCCGGGTGCTCGACACCTGCGAGTATCCCGTCCTGTTTCACTGCGCCTGGGGTTCGGAGCGAACCGGTCTGGCCGCGGCGGTCGCCACGCTGCTGTCGCCCGGACGCACGCTGGCCGACGCGCGCCGCCAGCTTGCGCTGCGGTACTTGTACGTCCGTCTGGGAAACGGCAGAATCATGGCCGAGCTGCTCGATCAGTATGAGAACTGGCTCCGCGCGAACCACTTCGAGCATTGTCCGGAAGTTTTTCGCCAATGGGTCGCGGCCGGTTACTTGCCCGGAAAGTCGAACCGGGAGGAGTGGCCCTACGATCCGTCTCCCCTGGTGACCGTGACGCACGCGCCGCGGCCACCGGAGCGAGGTCCAGCCGGCAGCGAGCGCGAGCACTCGATGATCGAGCCGGAGACAATCAAACGGTAATCGAAGAAACCCGTGGCGCGGTAAGGGAGACCAGGCAGAGCATGAGCAAGAGTCATGAGCTGGCGATTCGTGTGCGTTATGCCGAGACCGACCGCATGGGCTTGCTGCATCATGCCAACTATTTTGTCTACTTCGAGATGGGACGGACCGAGCTGCTGCGGCAGCGGGGGCTGACCTACCGGGAAGTCGAAGACGCCGGCCATTATCTGGTGATCATCGACATCGGCTGCAAGTTCAAGCGTCCGGCTTACTATGATGATCTACTGACGCTCAAGACGACGGTGGCGAAAGTCACTCACGTCAAGATTGTTCACAACTACCAGATCTACCGCGACGCCGTGCTGCTGGCCGAAGGGCATTCGACTCTGGCGTGCGTGGACCGGGACGGCAGGCCCCAGGCGCTGCCCGAAGCGTTCCAGTAAGCCGGCTGAGCACCAGCAGGGGCCGCCCCATGCACGGGCCAGAAGGCGTCGTCGCCAGCTCGACGCACCCTACGAGTCTACGAGCGGTTCGACGAGCTGGCCGATGCCGACGCCTCGCAACGTGAAAGCGCGCGACCTAAAGCTTGCGATCGTATTGGTGCAGGACCTCGACGAGGAAGCCGCCCGGAGCTCGGAAGTAGAACGTCCAGGCTCCATGGAATTGCTTGGGCGGCTTCACGTCGAACCCGTCGGACTTCAATCGCTCGTAGATCTCGTCGACCCGCTCACGACTTTCCTGCATGAAACCGATGTGGAACGCGCCGGGGTATTCGACTTCGGTCGCCTTGTCGAAGTTGTTCAAAGTAAGAACGAACTCAGATTCGTCGACCAGCACCGCGAGGTCGCGGCCCTGCTCCGCAGCGACGCACCGGAACCCGAAATAGGTCTCGAAGAATTCCCGGGTCCGGGGGACGTCGGGGACAGTGAGATTCAGGTGATTCAGTCTCATGAGAGGCACTCCTTCTGGATTACGAGGAACACCGATCGAGGCTGCGGCGACGGCCGTCGCAGCCTGCTCTGCGCAATCGAACGTCAAGGCTTCGGCACCTGGTCGGGATCGCAGTCGCCGTGAGAGGAACCTCCCCGATACAGGTCACGCCGGCCCTTCCTCTGCCTCCTCAGCGCTGCGGCAAGGCTCTGGATGGAAACCCTTCCAGGCCCGTGTGTACGTCTGGTCCTCCGCGATCCGACGGAGAAGGTCGTCAATGAACTGCCGCTCAGCCTCGACGAGAGTGAGCCGATACTCGTTCTCGACCAGGAACAACGGCTCGACGGTTTTCGTGACAACCTCGATCCTGGCTCGGATCTCCTCTGCCATCGCGCCCAGCCGCCGCGAACGAGCCTCGAGCAGGACGACCGCCTCGGCTGGGGGCACGGCGGGCAGGAGCGACAGAGCTGCCTCGAACTTCGGGTATTCCTTGACGGGTATCTCGATCAGGTCGCGGAGCCAGGTCCGCATCCGCTCCTGACCGGCGGTCGTGATCTCGTAGATTGTCCGCTCCGGCCTGCGGCCGTCACGCACGATCTCCTTCACAGCGACCAGGCACTCGCGCTGGAGCCCCTCGATGACCGTATACAACGATCCGTATCGGATCTTCATGCTTCCCTCAGCGTGCCGCATCCGGAGAGTCGCCGCGATCTCGTAGGGGTGCATCGGCCGCTCGCATAAAAGGACGAGAACAGCCAGTGCCAGAGGATTCGACGGCCCATTCGTTCGCTCCATGCCAAATCTCCCTTTGAATATCCGTCACCGAATATATCGTCAACGTTTATTCGCCGCAAGAGCATTTGGGAGCAGGAGGGCCAAAGGGGGTCGAAGATCTCGCCCGATCACGGGGAAATCGAGATGACACCCGAGGATGCGAAATGGACCGCGACGCAGAGGGCCTGGTACGGATCAGGGCATCCTGGGACATTACCACGTGCAGACCAACAGAAGACCCTTTGACGGCGCGTGGTACGCTCGAGAAACGGCAGCATCTGCTGGCGCAACGCTGATTCCCCGGATTCTCAGGGCTGCATGCTCACGTTCGCGATGGAAGGCGCCTCGGCCTGTTCTGCCGGAATTGATTCGGGTGCCGGCAAGGCGAGCGAATTCGCAACGACCCGTTCGCCCAGCTTGATGCCGGAGACCACCTCCACGAAGTTGGGATCGCTGAGTCCCAGCTCGACGCGCTTCCACTCCCAGGACGAGTTCTGCGCGGCTTGTGACGATGTCTGGTGGAGGGCGACGTAGTGCTTGCCGTCGATTGATCGAACGGCCTGGATCGGAACTCGCGTGACATTGATGCGCGAGTCGCACTTCAAGAATACCTCGGCCGTGAGGCCGGGACGGAGATCGTAATTGCCTTGGTCGATGTTGACCATGGCGAAGTAGATGCGTACGTCAGAGAATGGCCCATTCACCGGAGCCGAGATGGCAGTGATCTCCGCGACGGTTCCTTGCATGAGGCGATCGGGGAAGGCATCCACCTTGATCATGGCCCTCTGCCCAGACCGGAGTTGCCCCATCTTCGTCTCGTTGATCCGGACTTTGACCCGCATGGACTTGGGGTCGGGAAGCTGGAAGATCGGCTGGCCCTCGCGAACCGTGACGCCCTGGTCGATCTGCACAACCACCCGTCCCCAGTTGTTGGTCTCATTCATGTAGACGACAATTCCGTCATCGGGTGCTCGGAGCGTGCAACGATCGATATTTCTTTGAAGGCGATCGCGGCGTTGCGTCTCGAGCTGGAACGAGGCTTCCTGGTTCTTCTTGTCGGACTCGACCGCCTTGATCTTGGCTTCAAGCGACTTGATGTTCTTGGGTCCGGTGAATTTCGCCAGCCGCTCGAGCATGCCCTCGGCCTCTTCCAGTGCAATGCTTTTTTCTTGATCGTTGAGCTCGTCGGCCTTGAGCTGGGCGGCGGTGCGGAAGCCTTTCTTGAACATGTCACGCGACCAGTTCGCATTCCGCTCCGAGCGTTCTTTTTCGATCTTGCAGGTCTGGATGTACTGGCGGATGAGCTGCAAGTCTTGCGGATAGATCCCATCGCGGTATTCGCGTAAGCTGATCTCGCTCACTTCGAGGATCGACTTGGCCTGATCGACCCATGACTTGGCCTTGAGCCAGCGTACAAGCTGAGCTTGCAACTCATCCTCGAATGCCGACGAGTCAAGCTCGCAGACGACCTGGCCCTTCGTGACGTGGGTGCCCTCGGGAAGGATTGAGACAATCCGGGTTGAGCCGGGTTTCTCATCATCCATGCCGCCACCACCACCGCCACCACGGCCGCCACGGCCGAACCCACCCCGACCTCCTCTCATACCGCCGCCGCCACTACCACCTCCTCCGCCACCACCGCCTGTCGTCTGATCCTGGCTGCTTTTCGCTACGGTCGTGGTCGTGCTCTTTGAGCTCGAGCCACGTAGCGGAGTGTGCGGCGTGACCGTGTAACTGAAGCTGCGAATGCTCGGCTTTCCGGAGCCGCTGCTGGAGGAATCGGAGCTGCTTCCTCCCGCGGATCCCGAACTCATCTTGCTGGTTCCCGCCTTCGACTTGGCTTTTGTGGTGGCCGTTCCCTGAGAACCGCCTCCGCTCCCTGAGCCATCTGACGCATTGCTTCCGCCTTGTGTTCCGCTGGTTCCGGAACCGCTTTGGCCCGATCCCGAACTCCCCGTCGTCCCCGAACGGCTGGTTCCAGCAGCTCCGCTGGCGCCGCCTGTCCCGCCGACCATGCCCATGAGCGCCTCAACCTCGCAACGAACGACCGTATTCGTGGCACTCTCGAGCGTCCCGTTCTCGACGACGTACTCGATCACGTCGCCCTGATCGACTTCCACCAGATCCAGGCTCATGTCGGAACGCTGGGCAGCGAGAAACGGCGGCCGATATCCGGCTTGCCACGCCCAGACGACTCCGCCGACAGCAAGCAACGCCGCCAGCATCGTCAGATATCCCAGGACCGGCCGGCGTGCCTGGGGACGGTCCAGGATGATCTGACCGCCTAGAGGAATCTGATTTGGCATCTTATTAGAACCTGGGGTTCTGGGAAGTTCAGGTTGACCTAGCCTCTTCGGCCAGCGCTCATGGACGGCGAGATTTCCTCTTCGAGGAAGACCAGATCAACCCGCAAGAATCAGTCGAAGCCGGCATCGATTCGAGTGTGTCTTTATTATCGGCAGGAAGAACTAGCGGTCAACGACTCGATTCGCGCAACTCTATCTAGCGACACTGATCGTGGCTCCGGACCCCGATTCACGGAGATTCTGTTGATTTTCTTGATCTTTCAGCAAGCGGTTTCCACCCATTTGAACGGCTCGACCCGGATGTGGTAGTTTGAGCGGGTGAGTTTGGTGCCCGCGCGAGAGGTCTGCATGCGGTGACGACCCGCGTGGTGACCTCCGGCGGCCGTGCGAGACATCTTCCGAAATCCGACGAGGAGCGACACCGTGGCTGAGTACACCTTGCCTCCGCTGCCATACGACTTTGGTGCCCTGGAGCCTCACATTGATGCCAAGACCATGGAGATACACCATGACAAGCATCATGCGGCGTACATCAACAATTTGAACGCCGCGCTCAAGGACCATCCCGACCATCAGGGCAAGACGATCGAGGCATTGATCGCCGACCTGAACGCGTTGCCCGAGGGGATCCGGACGGCCGTCCGGAATAACGGCGGCGGCCATGCTAACCACTCGTTCTTCTGGCAGATCATGAAGCCAGGCGGTGGCGGTGAGCCGACGGGCGCGATCGGGACCGCTCTGGCCAGTGAGTTCGGCAGTTTCGCCGCGTTCAAGGAAGCATTTGCAAAGGCTGGGGCCACGCGGTTCGGCTCAGGCTGGGCCTGGCTGATCATGGGCAAGGACGGCAAGCTCGCTGTGACTTCGACCGCCAACCAGGACAGCCCGATCATGGATGGCCTCACCCCGCTGCTCGGGGTCGATGTGTGGGAACACGCCTATTATCTCAAGTATCAGAACCGCAGGCCCGACTACATCGCGGCGTGGTGGAACACCGTGAACTGGGATGAGGTCAACCGCCGCTACAAGGCCGCGAAGGGATGACGGAATCGCACCTGCCTGGCCACCGGCCCGCCTGCGGCCGGTGGTTCGGGACCGGGACGTCGATGTCAATCTTTGACAGGTCGACCATGATCGCCTTGACCGATCGACCGGGAAGCTTATGATCCAGACGCCTGGGATCGATCGTCCGCCGGGGGCGTTCGACACGTCTTGCCCTCCCGGTCAGGTCCAGTCCCGACCACCTTACCGCTTGCTCGAACCCAGGAAAAGCTGCATCGAGGCAATCTACCATGGATTGGCTCTTGCTGCGGGAATCGAGGAAGCTGACCGGATCGACCCGGGCGAGGCGAGATCTTCCCTCGGCAAGGCCTGGGGATCCACGAAGGAAGGAGATCATGCCGATGGATCGGCTCAACCGCAGTCTGCTGGCCGGGACAATGGCCATGGCGGCAGCAGTTGCCTTCTGCTGCTCTCAGGGATGCAGGAGCGCTAGCGAAGTTCCCGCTGGTAAGCCTTACCAGACCACGGGTGGAGCGCCTCCCACGGTCGGCTTCAGCAATGAGCCGCATCCGAGCGTGGCCACGGGTATGGCGAGTCTCTACGGCAACAGGGCCCCCGGCTCCCAGGTGCAGGACGGGCGGGGCAATTCCTCCAATCCAGGAGACCTGATGTTCGGAACGCCGACCCAGGGGCCTGCCACCCTCGGCACACCGACCGACAACCGCTACGGTCCTCCCGGCACCGCGGGCACCGGCGACTCATCGTCATCCGGTTCGTCTTCGATCGCAAACTCGTTGCTGAAGTCGATGCCGCCGGTTTCCCAGGTGCTGGCCAAGGACCCGGAAGCAACTCCAGGCTCGGCCGGGTCAGCAGGCGGATCGTCTCCTTGACCGACGTGCTTGCCCTGCCTGTCAAGCAAATAGTAAAGGTGAAATCATTGCCATGGGGCTCGGCTCGAGATTGCTCTTCGAGGATGAGCATTGCCTGGCAATCGTGAAAGCGGCAGGGCAATTCTCGCAGGGCTCTTGGGCTCCGCCCGGCGAGCAGACGCTGGAGGGAGAGGTTCGCGAGTACCTCAATCCGGCCGGCCCGTCCTCAGTCTACCTGGGTATTGTTCATCGCCTGGACCGGCCGGTTTCCGGATTACTGGTCTGGGCGAAGACCACGAAATCGGCCCGGCGCCTTTCTCAACAATTCGAGCGCAGGAGGGTCGAGAAAGAATACTGGGCGATCGTCGAAGACACCGAGGCGAAGGCTCAACCGGAACGGGGAAGCACTGGTCCGATTGCACGATCGCCCGTCGAGGGTACCTGGATCGACTGGCTGACCTCGGCTGGAGTTTCGGGCGTGGTCCGGGCTGTCAGCGCGGGGACCGAGCGCGCCCGCCAGGCGGTCACTCGGTTCGGCCTGGAAGACACGTCAAGCCTGCCCCCAGGGTGCCGTTGGCTACGGCTCTGGCCCGAGACCGGCCGAACCCACCAGCTCCGCGTGCAGGCTGCCCTCCGAGGATTACCCATCGTGGGCGATGCGAATTACGGGGCCTCGAAATCATTTCCGCGGGGAATTGCGCTCCATGCGCGGCGACTGGGATTGCGACATCCCATACTCGGTACGCCACTGGAGCTGATCGCCCCCCTGCCCGCGACCTGGGCTGAGCATGGGTTCATTCTCACGGACAACCAGAGCATGACCGGGAGCCTGAAGAATCAAGCCGGAAGGCTCTTTGACACGTCGATCGCTCAGGAGGTGCCCCGGCGTTCGTGACCGGGAATCTCTACTTCGAGGTCAAGCCGCGCCGATCTCGACGATCTTGAGCTTGAGCGTGCCCCGAGGGATCGGCACGTCGACCTCGTCGCCGACTTTCTTGCCCACGAGGCCCTGGCCGATGGGGCTGGTGAGCAGGATCTTGTTCTGGTCGTAGTCCTCGTCACCGGGGCCGACCAGAATGAAGTCCTCTTGCTCGTTGAGATCGAGATCGAGCACCCGGACCTTGGAGCCGAAGACGACGCGATCCGCGGGCATGGTCGTCTTCTCAACGATGAAGGCGCGACTGAGCTTGTCCTGAAGATCGTTAATCTTGGCCTGGAGCATCCCCTGGGCCTCCACGGCCGCGTCGAACTCGGCATTCTCCGAAAGATCCCCGTAACCCCGGGCCTGGGCGATTTGCTCGGCAACCCGGGGCATCTCCTCGTGTTTCATCTTGTCGAGCTGGGCCTTCAGTTTCTCATAGCCTTCCTTCGACATCGGTATTCGGTCACTGGTCATCCCGATCTGCTCCCTATCCCAACTCAAAGCCATCTCATGCACCCACGACTCGCCTTCCCAAGCACGCGTCACGATCTGATGTCTGGCACGCCCCCGATCGAGGATTCCGACTTGAGATCAACCAAGCGTGTCCGGAGACATTCCAGAAGATCCGGTACAGTCCGGCGTGCTTGCCGTCCGCAGTACATGACCTGCCGTTTTCGGGAATTGAAGGAAACGAGGCAACCTCCATCCGCCACAGTCACGACCCCTCTTGATCGGGATCGTGGATCGAAGAAAAAAACGCGACTCCGGAGGGCCCGATGTCGCGCTCAACCCTTTCTTACGGTTGTTCAAGCCTAGTCTTCCAGTTTTCCCGATGCAAGCCCAACTGCGAGGAAGCCAAGGGTTTGAGGGAGAGACGCAGGCAGTTCGGGGGACGCGGCGGGGCCAGCGGCAACGGCAATTGGATTCAAGTCACTTTATGTGAATGTTGATCAATCAAATCATTCGTGGCGCAGGGCCTCGATCGGGTCCATCAGGGCTGCCCGGCGGGCTGGGTAGAGTCCGAAGAGAATGCCGATGGCCACGGAGATGCCGAATGCGAGCATGACCGAGCCTGGGGTCACGAAAGCCTTCTGATCGGGAATGAAGTAGACGATGAGCTGCGGGATGGCAATGCCCATCGTCACGCCCAGGATTCCCCCCACGCCCGAGAGGACGACCGTCTCGATCAGGAATTGCTGGGTAATGTCCCGCCGCTTGGCGCCCAGGGCCCGGCGGATCCCGATTTCCCGCGTTCGCTCGGTCACCGTCGCCAGCATGATGTTCATGATGCCGATACCGCCGACCAGGAGCGAGATGGCGGCAATGGTTCCCAGGATGATGCTGAACTGGCGGGCCGTCTGTTGCGCCGCGACGAGCAGATCATACGGGACGGTCATCTCGACGTCCTTGCGGGGGTGCCAGGGCTCGTAGGCAGCCTTGATGATTGGCACCGTCGGACGAACCTTGTCGATGGACGCAACCTGGAGGGTGATCTGAGAGAGTTGCGTCTCCTCGGCTTCCATCGATCCTGACCGGGCATTGACGATCTTCTCGCCGAACCGGACTTTGCACGTATTGAGCGGAATGTAAACGTCTTTGTTGAAGTCTTGAGCAGCCAGGCTGGAGCCAATACCCGCCGAACTTTGCCGCTCCTTGGTCACACCGACGACGGTGTAGTAGTCGGTACCAAGCTTGACCGCCTGGCCGACGGGGTCTTCATAGGGGAAGAGGGTCCTGGCGGTCGTGGACGCGAGGACGGCGTAGTTCTGGTATTTCTCGTTGTCGGCGGCGGTGAGAAAACGGCCCCGATCGACCTCGAGCATGTTGAAATCGGCATAATCCTGGGTCGTGCCGACGACCCGGCCGTCGAGATTGTACTGGTACCTCCTGATCCCCTTGCGAATCTCGCGGATGGGCAGGACCTTGCGAATCGTGGGCACGGTCTCCATGATCCGCTCGTAATCGTCGTACTTGATCCCGTAGTTGAGGATGCGCGCGGGCCGGCCCGCGGTGGCCTGGGCCTCGTCGCTGGGCTTGACCGACCGGACGATGATGTTGGTTGCTCCCAGGGCGCGGATGCGCTCCTGGGCCTCGCGGCTGGACCCCTCGGCGATCGCCAGCATCGAGATGACCGCGGCCACGCCGAAGACGATACCCAGCACGGTCAGGCCGGAACGGAGCTTGTGCAAGAGCAGGCTCTTCATGCCGAGTTTGAGCGCTCGCCAGATGCGTCCCATGGAACCGTTGTCCCCTCGATGAATCGAACCGAAACAAGAAGTCTTTGAGCGCGGTCGACTGCACGCCGCATGGCAGCAAGGGGCACATGACTCGGAGCGAGAGCGGCCAGCCCCGTTCGGAAGCCGCCAAGCGGGCGTCAGGACTCCGACGTGCCAACCAGCGCCACCTTGGCCGCCTGGGCCAGGAGATGCCGGCCCGGCCGGTCTTCGATGATCAAGCCGTCCTGCATGCGGATCACACGCTTGGCATAGTCGGCGATGTCCGCCTCATGGGTGACCATGATGATCGTCTTGCCGGCGTCGTTCAGCTTGCCCAGCATATCCATGATCTCCAAGCTGGTCGCCGTGTCGAGGTTGCCGGTCGCCTCATCCGCCAGGATGATGTAGGGATCATTGATCAGCGACCGGGCAATCGCCACGCGCTGCTGCTGGCCGCCGGAGAGCTGGGTGGGCCGGTGATCGATCCGCTCGCCCAGCCCAACGAGCTTGGCAAGCTGGATCGCCCGCTCGTTCGCCTCCTTGCCAATCTCTCCAGTTCCCTGGTAAGTGAGCGGGAGCTGGATGTTCTCGAGCACGGTGTACTGAGCGATCAGGTTATACGACTGGAAGATGAAGCCGAGGTAGCGGCTGCGGACCTCGGACAGCTCATCGTCGTCGAGCCGCGAGACGTCGCGATCGCCCAGAAAATACTGGCCGCTGGTCGGGCGGTCGAGGCAGCCCAGCAGGTTGAGCATGGTGCTCTTGCCCGAACCCGAGGCTCCCATGATCGCGATGTATTCGCCGGGGTGGATATCCACGGTCACGCCCCGCAGGGCGTGCACCGTGACCGTCGTGACCGGCCCGCGGCGGCCCATCAGACCACGGCCCTTGGCATGGCCCATCACGTACGTCTTCGTGACGTCGACCAAGCTGACAATGGGCCGGCCCGAGGAGAAACCGTTATTCGAGCTGAAATTCACAGCTAGTTACCTCCTCCTTCGGGGCCGCGGCCACCGCCGCCGCCTGGACGGCCGCCGCCGAAGCCACCACCACCGCCTGGACGGCCGCCGCCGAAGCCACCACCGCCCCCTTGTTCACGCATCTGCCTCATCTGCTCGAGCTCGTCGTCGGTGAAACCGGCGCGCTTGAGGATCTCGATGCGTTCTTCGGGACTGGCGGTCCTCATCTTTTGCCGGTCTTCGGGCGGGATGTTCTGGAACTTGGCTGCGAACGGTCCTCCGAACCCACCGCCGCCGGCGCCCTTGGTCCGGCCCTTGGCCTTGGCCTTGGCCGGGCCGCCGCCCTTGGCGATTGCCAGCTCGCCGCTCTTACCGGCCGCGGCAGGTGCGATCTTGCCCGGCTCGATTGCGCCTTCCGCGGCTACTTCGGCGTCCTTGGCCTTTGCAAAGCCGACCCAGTCCTTCTTCCCGGCCGACTTGCCGTCGACGCCAAACAGCTCGCGTTTCTCGTTCTCGCTGATCAGGGTTAGCGGATTGAGGGCGACGATGGCACCGGCGGTGATGCCCTTGGTGACCTCCACGAACTTGTCGTTGGTGTCGCCCAGCTCGACCTCGCGGCGCTCGAAGCCACTCGGGGTCCTGAGGGCAACGTGGTCCTTGCCGTTGTACTCGATGATTGCCTGGACCGGGACGCTGAGCACGTTCTCCTTGCGATCGACAAGAATCGTCACCTCGGCGTTCATGCCAGGACGCAGGCCCGGCAACGGGTTGTCAATCTTGACGCGGGTGGTATAGACCTTCACGTCCGAGCTGAATATCGTGTTGGGGTCGGGCAGCGGCGCCACGTCGATTACCGTGCCAGCGAGCTCGGTATCGGAGAAGGCATCGACCCGGATCCTTGCCTTCATGTCGGGCTTGAGCTTGTCGATCTGGGACTCGTGGACCTTGGTGTTGACCTGCATCCGGGTGATATCCGGCAGGCTAAAGATCTTCTGCCGCTCGCGAACGGTCGCCCCTTCCTCGATCTGAGGCGCATTGTTGCCGAAGGAGCGCGTCGTATCGTTGGCGTAGACGACGATGCCGTCACCGGGCGCGAAGAGCTTGCAGTTGATGATCTGCTTCACCAGCTTGGCTTCCTTCGTTTTTTCGAGCTGAAAGGTCTGCTCCTTGGCCAGCTCGTCGGAGCGGGCCTTTTCGACCTCGCTGCGCAGCTCCTTGATGGTCTTGCCCTTGGTGTAGTCCAGGAGCACGTGGAGCTTGCTCTCGGCCTGCTCGAGGGCGAACTTGGCTTTCTGGAAGTTGAGCTCTTCGGAGACCTTCGCGGCCTTGGAAACGTAGCCCTTCTCGTACATGCGGACAGCCCAGTCCACGCGGTCGGAGGACCGCGCCAGGTCGGATTGGGCCAGCTTGATCTCGCCCTCGCACGTCGCCTTGTCCTGGAGGAAGATGCCTTCCTCGTATTCCTTGACCGCGATCTCGGCAACTTCCCGGGTCAGCTTCGCGTTCTGAAACGACGCCTCGGCCCCCTGGGTGGCGATCTTCTGGTTGGTCAAGCTGTCGTTCAGCGACGCCGAGTCGAGCTCGCAAACCAGGTCGCCCTTCTTGACCTTGGTACCCTCGGACAGGATCATGATGATCGTTGTCGTCCCCTCGACCTGGCAGAACACGTCTAGACTTTTCGAACTCTCCAGGGCTCCCTTGTCGGTGACCGTGATCGGCAGGGCCCTCGGCTTGACCTCGTAAGGAACGATATCCAGGTCCGTAGTGCTGAAGAATCCCCGGACCGACTTGCTCATCCCGGGGACGCTCAGGCCCGTGATGCCTCCCAGGGCCAGCAGGCTGGCCAGGCCGACCGCGAACATCTTACCGGCTGACGCCCTGCGGTGGCTTGGCCGTCGCAGCGGAGGCAGGTCTTCTGTTAGTATTGATGGTACCGGGGCCGAGGCTGGGTCCTCGGTACTCCTCAGGGAAAATTTCACTGAAGGCCTCCCATTCATCATAGGGCAAGATGCCGATGTCGCGGTACACGGTCAAACGGGCCAATTCGTAGGTTTGGTAATACGTGATCAGGGCGACCTCGCTCGAGAACAGCGTGTTCTGGAAGGTGATCAGGTTCGTGGTCTGGGTCGCCGCGTTGGCCGTTCGGGCCAACTCCTGGGCGGTCGCCGCCTGGGGCGGAGCGATGATCTGCTCGAAGGCCTGGTCCTTGAGCCGGATGTTCAAGACCAGGTTCCGCTTTGTAATATCGTAGTTAACATAGTTTACCTGCATCGCGCGGATATCGCCACGCAATTGGTTCTTGATGAAGTCTTCCTCGCTCATAAGCGCCCGCCGCTGCTGCTCGTAGGCGATGATCGCCTGGCGGAACGCGTTGCGCTCCGCCACCCGGATCAGGGGCAATTCGGCGTTGAACACAAGACTGAACTGATGGGACTGGCTGAAGAAGCCGAACGGGTTTGTGGTGGTTGGTGGCGTGAAGATCTGGTTGGTCAGGGCGACGTTGAAGACGCCCTTCAAAGCATTGGCCTTGACCCGGATCTGACGCCAGGCATCGTAAAGCTGGGCTCTCGTGTTCATCAGGTCAAGACGATATTCCAACGCGATCCGCACCGCAGCCTGCAAGGTGGCCTCGAGATCCTCCTCATTGTCGGTGTAGGTTGTGCTGGTCAAGTATGGACCCAGGAGGGAATGTCCATCGAGAACGATGTCCTTGAGCTGGGGAATCTTGTCGACGATCTTGGGAACATCCTCCATCTTTCGATTCTTATTGCGCTGCCACTCGTCGATCTCCGCGAACACATCCAGGTAGGGCTGAAAGAGGCTCACGTCGGGGACCACCGGGGTGTCCGGAGGCAGGCCGATCTGCTGCTTGAACTGGTCGTTCGTGTTTCGCAGGGTGATGATGTCGGCGATCAACGTCTGCCTGGACGTGAGCACTCGCGACTTCACCTGGTCAACCTGAAGCTGCGACAGACCCGACGACTCACCCTCGATGAGCTGCTCATAGAGTGCGGCAAGCTGCTCGAAGTAAGCCAGGTTCCTGAGATCGACGATCACCTCGGCGACGTTTTCGGCAAGCGGAATGAAACCGATGGTCGGGTCCGTGTTGCCGGCCGTGGAGAAGCCGACGAGGTTGAAACCGACGCCAGGCTGGGAGATCGTACCCCCCGTCAGCATGTCGACGATGAACTGCTGGCGGAACTGGGCGAAGGTACGAACCTGGTAGAGCAAGCTGCGCTCGGCCTCGGTGAGGTTCTCCAGGACCACGGCGCGGCCGGCCCCGCGGAGGAACGGCTGCATGAAGGTCAGCGGCAACGACGATTGCACCGTCGGCTGGATGGGGTTCTTACCCACGAAGTTGAAGACAACCTGATTGGCAAACCCCATCAGCAGCTCGCCACCCGAGTTCAAGAGTTTACCCATGCCCGCGATCTCGCCCAAGGACAAGGACGAGATCTGGCCGCCAGGCGCCGTCCGCGTTTGATACAAGAACTGATTGATCGGATTGAGCGGGCTCACGAGGGGGAAACCGGCGCTGCTGCCACCGGGGCCGATGGTGGGAGACGTTAGGGGCGACATGCCCGCGTAGAACTGCGGCTCGAACTGGAACCGCTGCAAGGCCACGGCGAGCGCGGCGTTGTACAGGTTCTCCAGTTGCAACTGGTAAATGCGGGCGTTGATCAAAGCCAGGGTGAAGGATTGCTGCAAGGTAATGACGTAAGGGTTGGCGTTCCGCGGCAACCCAACGGAGGCCGCGACGTTGAAGTTGGGAAGCCTGGGAATGAGCACGCTCGAAAGCTCGGCGGCCTGCTCCGGGGTCATGATGCCGCGGGCAGCCGGGCCGCTCGGGATGATCCGGTTTATCGCCCGCCGCGTCTCTTCCGACATCTGATCTTCCTGCGCCTTCGAGTCCAGGGGAACGAACGGACTCTGCGGCAACCCCTCGCTGCCTGGTGACATCTGCGTCCGTTGCGCGCCCTGGCCTGCCTGAGTTGGCGCCGCTGGGTCCTGGGGAAGGGCTGCCTGCCAGGCGGCCCGCTGGACCGACCCATCCTTGACTCTCTTGGCGCGGCTGGTCTCCAAGGACTTGAAGCTCGAAGCCGGCGGCGGAGGTGGGATGTTGGTCTTCCTTTCCCCGGAGCGCGCATTCGCCAAGAGTATTGGCGACGAACCTTTGGGATCTGTCCCGGAATTCCTGCCAGAATTCCGCGGCGACGTTCTGGCCGTCGGCCCTCCGCCGGCCGGAGCGGCTGGGGAGGAAGGTCCTCCTGCGCCCGCTGGCGGGCTCGAGGGTGAACCAGTCCCTGGAGCGAATGGCGAGGGGGTCCCGGGCGGCTTGGGTGGGCTGAAGGGCTGCGGGGTTTCGTTCCTGCCGCCACTGCCGGGCTTCCGCTCCCCCGCGTGCAGCGCCCAGTCGGATCGCCGCCCATACTGCGGGATTCCGTTCCTGCCGCCATTGCCGGGCTTGGCGTAGCCTGCGAAGTTGACCTCGCCTCTAGCAATGGCAGCTTCCCTCTCACGCATCCATCCTTCCATCATGTCGATGTATCCGGTTCCTTCGGCTGGAACGATCAACCGGTGGTCGGGCCACTGGGGCACGGGCGAGAGAGCTTCCGACGTGGGGTCATCGGGCGGCGCCGGCGGGAACTCAGGGTCGTAGGGATCTGCAAATCGCGACATCGCAGGAGGTTCGATCGAGAACGCATCGAGCCGCCAGCGCGGGTCGCGGCTCTTCTCAAAGACGGCCTCGGAGGCGTCCTGGTTCGCCCAATCACGGTAAAATTCGCGGGTGCAACCCGATTGCGATCCCACCGCCAGCAGGGTGAGGAGCACTCCCCGCCGGAGTCGTCGGTTGAGAGCCTCTGAGCGTTTGCTTCTGACTCCGAACATGGGTTTCCCTCGACACGACACCACGCTGATCCGGGTCTTGCGGATCGGGTGTAATGAACCTCATCGGTTGTATCGGGTGTGCGGGTTGTTCCAGTTGAGCCGAAAACAGGGACGGCGAGAGTAACGAGGGTCGGCGAAGGGGTGGTTGGGATGGAGTTTGAATCACTTCCGGTCCGAAGTTGCTGAGGTAAACGGGTGCTCTGGGCGGCGGCGCGCCGAGCCGGCTGGTTTTGGAAGTCGTTCTGGCGACGCCTCGTACGGGCCTTCCAGGGAACACTCGCCGCGATCGGGTTGAACCGCAATCCCTCGTGGCGCACGCGGAATCAGGCTTGGGAGAAGGGAGTCTCCGATGCTGTTTGGCAATCGCGGTGCGCGGTCATCTGGCACAAAGCAGCGCAAGAGCGAGGCGTTTCAGCCGCGTGGCGAGGCACTGGAACAAAAAGTCCTCCTGACACTGCTCAAGTTGGGTGCCGGCACACCGAAGAATATCGCAGGTATTACGACCACTGCCCCGGCTGGACCTCAGACCCAAGGTGCAATTCTTCCGTTCATCGCCGATTCGTCTGGACTCACTCAGGTCCAGGGCACTATGACGACCGATCCCGGCCTGGGCATCCTGGAGACGGGCAGTGTCTCGCCACAGGGCGCTGGCTACAGCGTGGCAGGTGTGGGAGACATGAACCTGGACCCTAGCGGCAGCGATGACTACCTCATCGGGGCACCGGGCGTGGCACAAAGCTCGGGCATCATCAGCCCTCCTGCGCCCCCCACAGCTACGCCAACTACGAGCCAGGCATTTCTCATCTTCGGCAACCGCATCGCGCTCTCTGGCGTTATCCAGGACTGGTCATCAAACCCGCCCACCACACCCGAGCAGAGGGTCGGAGTCCTTGCCAACCTCGGCACCAGCAGCCAGACCAACCCATTCACGAATCGCGATTCGTCTTACAGTTACAACTTTGACGGGGTCACCTTCGAAACGGGGAGTGACCCCACCTCAGGACTTGGTGCCTTCGTCGCTGCGGCTGGCACCGACGCCTTCGTCATCGGTGCTCCCAACTACACCGGCGGCGGCCGTCTCTACTACATCACGGCCACCTCGAACTTCAACGCGGCCTCGTTAAGAACCGCTCCGATCAACCTCGACAACCCCACGGCTTACCCGGGGTTGACCATCGTCACCTTCGAGGACACGGCGAATCCCACGGCCGGCCTGGGCTCGTCGTTCGCGGACGTGCCCAATCTCCTCGGTAACGGCGTTGACAATCTGGTGATCGGTGAGCCGATGGCGACTGTCACCGGCGCCCAAACGGCCACCGGCACCCCTGCGACTGCGACAAACACCGGTGGCGTGTTTGTGTTTCCGGTAACGTCGCTGCCCCTCACCGCTGGTGCGCTCAACGTGGTGCAAGTACCGTCGGCGCCATTCAAAATCGCGGGCGTTAACAGTGGCGACATGGCCGGGTTCTCGGTCGCGGATGCCGGTGACGTCAACGGGGCCACCGGTAGCACCGGGACGGCGATCAACGACCTGCTCATCGGAGCTCCGGGCTACATCAGCGGAAACAAGATAGGAGCGGCTTACCTGGTTTATGGCGGCACCACGCTGACGACTCCTGCTGCTGCGAATGCCGGAGTCGTTAGTCTCAGCCAGTTGCAGATCACGCCGATTACGACCACAGTCCCGACGCCGCCTCAAGGCGCGGTCTTCGTCGGAGCCGGCACCGACATGGCAGGCTACACGGTCAGTGGTGCCGGTGATTTCAACCCTGGTGTCTCTAGCCTGGATGATTTCATGATCGGATCGCCAGGCGGCAATGGGGGGGCCGGACGCGTGAACCTGTTCTACGGAGTTTCGACGGGAACACTCAACGCGACCGGGCAGTATACCGCCGGCCTCATCGCGAACGCGACCAACCCCATCGCCCTGAATAACCCGACCGCCCCGCTGGTCCTCACGGGCGTCCGGCCGCTCAGTGCCTCCTTCGTCGGCGCCGGTGCCGGCTTTCGAGCCGGGTTCTCACTCTCCTACATTAATGCCGGCACTAGCACCACATCAACGCCGCCATCACCAGCGAGCATTATCCTGATTGGAGCCCCAAGCGACACCACCTCCAGCGGGTCGGGAAGTGTCTACGAGCTTCTGGGGCCCGCGACCGGCACGTATCAGACTCAATTGCAACCTCTGAACAGTACGATTGCCCGGCAATATACGCTCACGTTTCCCACCACGTTCTCGAGTAGCAACTCGATTAATTTCGGTGTCTCTGTCTCGGCCTACGCAAACGGAACCGGAGATTTCATCGCGGGCGGTCCGGGCTACACGGGAACCCTGCCGACAACGGCCAACGGCACCACGAGCCCCACCCCGCTTGACGGTGCAGCGGCCGTGGTGCTGGCGTCCCTTCAACCAGCGAACTCCCTGATCCCTCTGGGTGGTACCCCGACCCCCACCCCGACCCCCACCCCGACCCCCAGCCCCACCTCCAGCGCCGTGGCAGGCGCCGTGCTGCCGGGAACGTTCCACCCCACGAACTACATACCGCCCTTCGGAACCAGCTTCGTTCCCACAGTGACGGCGCTCTCGGCCCTGAACTACGCGCCGATTCCGCTGAGGGTCGCGCTCCAGCAGTACTTGCCGCCGGACGGATTCATCCAGCGGATCTACGAATATGATAACCCGGGCAAGCCACTACCCCCCACCCTCACGCAACGAGGCCAGAATCATAGCAAGCACACATACGGCTCGTCGGGAGTCTGGACGCTGGGGAGCAAGGTCTTCACGCGGGGTCGGTTCCACCCTGGCAAGACCTACCAGTGGACTCATACAAGCCCGCATAACGGCACGCAGGAGCGCGTGGTCCCCGTCGCCCTCTCGAGGGAGAGGTACACCAGCGAGGGCAACCCGCTCGGCAAGGTCTGACCCTGATCCGCACAGTGGTCTGATCAAAGGGGCGCCTCACTCGGTGCCGCGGCTGTCGACGATCTTCGACAGCCGGCTGGCCAGCCGTTCGAGCGCGGGGCTGCAATCATAAGGGTCAAGGTGAACGTTCAGCAGGCTGAATCCGGCCGTGTTGCCAAGAGCGGTCTCCAGCCCCCGATCAAGCTCGCCGACGGTCCGGATCTCCAGTCCCAGACCCACGCCAAGCACATCAGGAACGCGATGATAGGCCCAGTCGTGGATGTCGTTGAACGGCCCTTCGAGCTGGAATCGCTCGGTCGTGTAACCGTGGTTGTTCAGGACCACCACGATCGGGTTGAGACCGTACCGGGCGATGGTCGATAGCTCCATGCCGGTCATCTGGAACGCCCCGTCGCCCACGACAACGAGGATTCGCGGCGACGGGTTGGCCATGCTCGCGCCGAGCGCGGCAGGAACACCAAAGCCCATCGACGTGTAGTAGGCCGGGCTGAGGAACTCGGTGTGACGGTGCATCTCCAGATCCGCGGCGCCAAACAAAGAGTCGCCGATGTCGGCGATCACGGTCATCTCCGCATGCTTTGCCAGCACCTGGTTGAGCCGTCCGAACAGGTGTACCGACCGCACCGGCGTGTCGGGGTCGGCGGATAACGTCTGGGCGAACGGGTTGGTTCGCCGGGGCACCTCGGTACGGTTGAGCACCAGCTTCCGCCCGATCAAGCCGTGCAGGAAATCGTCCAGGCGGACGTCGCGGTAATGGTGATGGTGAATCCTCAAGTTCTCGCTGGTTGCGTCGATGCATCGAGACGGGTCAAGGTTTGCGGTGAAGATTCCCAGGTTGATGTCGGTGAGGAAGCAGCCCAGCATCAGCAGGCAGTCGGCCGATTCCACCAGCTCGGTCACTTCGGCACGGCCCATCCCCCCCTCGTAGACACCGGCAAAGAGAGGGTGGGCCTCCGAGATCACGCTCTTGCCCAGGATGGTGGTCGCGATCGGCATTCCCGTCGATTCCGCAAGGCTGATCAGCTCTGACTGAAGGTGAAAGCGGTGAATCTCCACGTCGGCCAAGATCACCGGCCGCCGGGCGCCCGCCAGGAGCGTCGAGGCCTCATCGAGCGCCTCGCGAAGGGCGTCCGGATCGCTGGGAGGCAGCCCCTCGGGCAGCCGGTGGGGAGCAACCTGCCGCGAATGCGTCTGGTCGCGGGGAAGCTCCAGGTAGACCGGCCGCTTGTACCGCTGCGCGGCTTCGAGCACGCGATCAATCTCGCTGAATGCCGTCTCGGGCCGATCAAGAACCGCCGCGGCAACCGTGATTTTCTGGAAAACCTCGAACTGCGTGTCAAAATCTTTCACCTTATGGTGCAAGAGCGGATTGCGCGCTCGTTCCGACATCCCGGGCGAGCCGGAGACGATGATCACGGGCGACTTCTCGGCGTAAGCGCCGGCGATACTGTTACAGGTGCTCAATCCACCCGCGCAGTAGGTGACGCAGACGCAGCCCAGACCGTGAATCCGGGCATAGGCATCCGCGGCGAACCCGGCGGCGTCCTCGCGAGTCATCCCCACCAGGCGGATCGGGCTCTGCTCCAGCAGCCTGTACAGACCGAGCACATAATCACCTGGAATCCCAAAGACATGCTCGACCCCGCACGCGGCAAGCCGGTCGATCAGATACTGACCGACCGTCAGTACCGGGGAAGTTGCCTCGGATTCACTCTTGATCAGATCGTCGCTAGTCGGTTTCAAGGTCGTGGGGCTCGACATCAGAGGACTCCTTGTTGGTTCCCCGGGGGAGCAATGAGCCGGACGCGCTTGGTGCTGTTCCAGCGCGGCAATGGGCCGATGGCCGACGGGGGAACCGGCCGCGCGTACACGTAGACCCAGACCTGCCGGCCCGCGCGGGTCGTTGCCTGCACACGCCGGTACAGGCCCTCGCCAACCCCCTCGTAAGAATCCAGGCTGCCAGTGAGCTGGTCCAACGAGATCGGCCGGACATAGCCTTCCACCCAGTCGGCATCCTGGTCGTCATGATCAACCAGGGCAGGGTAGGCCCCCAGGTCATAAAGCCGCCCCCGGACGGCGTCGGCCATCCAGCCTTCCAGACTTGCAACGTCCGAAGTTTCAGGAGCCAGCGTGCCATAGGCAAAGAAAAGGTGCATCCTCGCGCCTCACAGTTTGAAATTCAACGAGGTCCGGGACTCATGCCGGCACCCTGGGCCCGATCAGCCGGCCCAGGTCGTGGCAGAGCGACTCGAGGACCAGGGGCATGTAAAGGTTACGCTGCAAATGATATGTCGCCTCAAAGCAACGGTCGGCCAGAACGAACACGTCTTCAGGTTCCAGGCGCTCGGCCAGGGCCTGGGCGGACCGGCGATCGGCCGGGTCAGGGCAAGGGGCCGAGAGCCCGGCCGTCTGCCAGAGCACCCCTCGGAAGAGCCGGGCCAGCTCGCCCACCAGCAGGGCGGCGCGGCGCCTTTGGTCCAATGTCTCCTTGCCGGCCAGTTTGACGAATGCGCCCAGCCGCCCAGCGAGCTCGGAGGGGTCAAACCCCTGCTCGGCCGAGATCTCGTCGATCAGCTCGCGGCGAAATCGCTCAAGCTCGGGGTCGGCCAGGCCGGTCGCACGGCTCACGCTGCCCTCACCGAGGGCAGCCAGCCGGGCGGCGTCGTCCGCATCGCCGGCCACTCCGCGTTCCAGGAGCAGCTCGCCCAGAACTTGCTCGGGAAGCGGTTCGAAGCGGGTGACCTGGCAGCGCGACACGATCGTCTCGAGCTGGAGCTCGGCCGAGCTGCCAATCAAGATCAGGACCGCGCCGGGGGGTGGCTCCTCCAGCGTCTTCAAGAACGCATTGGCCGCCTCGTCGTTCATGTCGTCCACGTCGTCGACGATTGCCACTTTCCTGATTCCTCGGCCTGGCTTCAAGCTGAACTCCGCGCACAGGTCGCGGATCACCCGGATGGGCAGCTCTTGCCTGTCTTCCGGCCGAGCGACTTCGAGCAGGTCGGGGTGAGTCCCGGCCGCGGCCTGAACGCAGCCCGGACAGGCCTCGCAGGGATCAAGCAGTGCCTCCGGGTTTCGCTCGCAGAGCAAGGCCTGGGCGAGCTTGCGGGCGAAGGTGCGCTTGCCCACGCCGTCGGGACCGACGAACAGGAAGGCGTGCGGAAACCGCCCGTTCCGCAGGTTCGACCGCAGCAACGTGACGATCCGGTCATGTCCGCGGACCGAGTGCCAGGACACGCTGTACCTCGCTCTTGATCTGGTGAAACACGGCGTTCGGATCGCCCATGGCATCGATCAATACCAGAGGCGCCGGATAATACGGGCAAAGCCCACCTGGGCCGTCGTGGACGCCTGCCGCGTCGACGAACCCGGCGCGGACCTGACGCTGATACTCGGCGGGGCGATCCTCGATCCGGTCGCGTGCCGGGCCGACGCGGGCTCGGGCAGCCTCGGCAGAGACGTCCAGCACCAGGGTGAGGTCGGGCAGCAGCCCCGCCGTAGCCACCTGCCCGACTCGCCAGAGGTCCTCGACCGGAAGTCCGCCGGCGAAACCTTGATAGACGATGTTGGAGAGCAGGAAGCGGTCCGAGATCACGACGCGGCCGGCTGCCAGTGAATGCTGGATCACCTCATCAACGAGCTGTGCCCGGCTGGCCATGTAGATCAGCATTTCGGACCGGACCGACAGGTGGACGGAGTCGCGATCGAGCACGATCTCCCGCAGGCGGTCGCCCACCTGGGTGCTGCCTGGATCGCGGCACGAAACCACGTCGAATCCGTCGCCGCGCAGCCAGGCCGCCAGCTTCGCGGCCTGGGTCGTCTTGCCCCCCCCGTCGGGACCTTCTAGAGCAAGAAAGAGACCCGGATGAGGGTGCGGGCGCGGCGGTTCGGAGATGGATTCCTCGCACATCTGCGGCGGTTCTCCTTTGAGCTACCATTATAGCGGAGGCAGCCACGATGGGAAACCACGGATCCTCGCCGCGCTCAAGGTTCGGTTGGAACTCCATTAGGGCGGACGTAGATCCTAGGAATTTCGGAACTCCGGGATTGGAGGCTCGAACTACCGACTACTTCCGCAACCAGGCGTCGGCTTCAGCGAATACCTGGCGGATCTTGGTATGGTAGAGGAGCTCGTTGATCTGTTCGAAAGTTCCCCACTGGAACCACTGGCCATGGGGGTCTGCGACATGCTCCTCCGAGCGGGTGGGATGGGCGGAATTACCGACCTCGGCGAGGTAGTAGACGACGGTCTTGACGACCTTACGCCCCCGGCGGATGTAGGTGTAGGACAGGCTGCGCTCAAAGCCGTCCAGGAACGACCAGTTGACGATGCCC
>JAFAHT010000264.1 GCA_019237095.1 Planctomycetaceae bacterium | reverse complement strand
CCATCGCGGCACGGGTTCGACACCCGCATCGACGTGGCCCAGTGGCTGGCCCACCTCCAGCAACATCCGCCGGAGGGCGGCGACCAGCGCAAGGAATGGCGGCCCTTCATCGACCCGACCGCCGTCTGGCTCAATGCGCGGTGTGAGAATCATGGCCTGCCCGCCGAGGCCATGGAATCGACTTTCTTCGTGGACCGCGCCATCGAATACATGAACCAGAATCGCGGCCACCCCTTTGCTATGATCGTCAGCTTCTACGAGCCGCATGCCCCGTTCCGTTTTCCGCGTGAGTGGCGGGGGCGGTACCGGCCCGAGCAGTTTTCCGTTCCCCCGATTTCGGAGCGTGATCGCGAGGAACAGCCCAAAATCTTTCACAACCTGACCGACGACGACTTCCGCGGGATCCAGGCCGCTTACTACACGTCGCTCTCGTTCATGGACTTCCAGACCGGCCGCCTGATCCAGGCCCTCGAGGACAGCGGCCTGAGTTCAGACACCCTGGTGGTGTTCCTGAGCGACAACGGCTACCTGCTGGGACAGCACGGTCGCGTCGAGAAGAATTGCTTCTATGAGCCGGCAGTCCGCGTGCCGCTGATCATGCGGTGGCCCGGTCATCTGCCGCAAGGCAAGCACATCCGCGACCTGGTTGAGCTCGTCGATCTCTTCCCGACCGTCTGCCACTTGCTCAACGTTCCGGCGCCACCAGCCTCGCAAGGCATCGACCTGGCTCCCTTGATCGAAGGCAAGCCCGGGGCCAAAGGGCGAGACATGGTCTTCAGCGAGTACAACGAGAGCGAGGAGGCAATGGTCCGCTCCGACCGGTTCAAGCTGATCGTCGGTTCCGGCCGCCGCGAGCGTAAAGATCACCTGGAATCGGGACGTCCCCTGTCGGGACCCTTTCAGAGGCTGTTCGACCTCGAGCGCGACCCGGACGAGACGATCGACGTGAGCGGCGACGCGCGGCTCGACCCTGTCAGGAATGACCTGCTACACAGAATGTATGAGCGCCTGGTTTCCACGTGGATGGGCCCCGAGCCGGTCCCCCGCGGCCGCTCCGAGCTGGAAACCATTTACTGGTGCCTGACCCCGCGGGACAAGTAGGTCTGGATAAGTGCTGCCGGATCGCCCGGCAGGTCCAGGCCTTCAACGTCCCGTCCCCAAGCCCCCGGAATTGGGTTCGTTTTGCATATGTAAAGCCGAACCTATCAACGTTAATCCCTTGAGGCTAAGTGACTAATGGCTATTTCCAATTGGCTTTGTTTTGGCGCTTTTCTCGCACTTCTGGCTCCCTCCCTACCGCTTCACTGGCCACTCTTCTCTTGCCACTCGCCACTGGCCACGCGCCACTATTCAGGCTTTTCCGCAAAACTTGCACGATCCGCAGATCGGGTGGATTGGTCTGCTCCCGTCAAAAAACACACACGCCCCGCGCCGGCTTCCGGCTTGGGCGACGGGCGGGCTTGCTTCTCACAGCGAATTGTCAAAGACTCTGCGCACGATCCCCCGTACATATTATAGGACAAGATCGACTGACGCTTGCGCGAATCTCGGGAGCGCCACGGCGGTCGGGGGTTCAAGGCCGCCGGAAGATCTCCAAGCATCTCCCGCGGCACTGACCTCGCGCCCCCTGAAATCGGCGATTATTGGACCCCGTATCCTGTCGCCTTGCTATCAGGATTTTTCCCACCACTCTCTATTGACTACTCACCATCCGATTGTATACTCGATGTCTACTTATTGAGATTGAGTCTCAATTCCAAATGAGACTCGCGGTCAACCCGGTCTTGGTCCCACTGGATTGGCCTAACCTTTAGGCTCAAGGAACCTTCCGTGTGGACCACTAGGGGCAATACCGTTGAATTAGCAGTAAAGCACTGCGCCGAAGGAGCTTCTGGCCCCATCTCCCCGTGCGGGAGGGGGCTGGGCACGACCAGTTGCCTTGTCCGAGGGATCAAGCCGGGCGTAACAACCCCTCACCCGACCCTCTCCCGCACGGGGAGAGGGCGAAATCACTAGCTGCCTGCCATGACTGTACGGTTAATTCAACGGTATTGCCACTAGGGGTGGGTCGCCAACAGCACCAAGTTCCGCAGCAAAAGGAGAATGGCAATGAACCGTCGTGAACTACTGGGAGTCCTGGGAACGACCGCGGCTGGGCTGACCGCCATCACCGGGGGTGGGGCCCGCGCCCAAGAGGCGCAGGGCCCTGAGCATAAGCACCACCCGTTCCACCCCAAGCGGGGCCATCACACGGAGGAGCAGCAGGAGTGCGCGGAGACTTGTGCCTGTTGCATGCATGAGTGCGAGGACGGGTTCCACTACTGCCTGCGCCAGGCCCGGCAGTCCGGGAAGGTTGAGTACGCCCGGGCGGCGCATCTGTGCATCGATTGCGCGGAAGTCTGCGGCACGGCAGCCAAGCTGGTGGCCAGCGGGAGCCACCTCCTGGTCCATATCTGTGCGGCCTGCGCCGAAGCCTGCGACGACTGCCTCGCCGTGTGCGAGCCGCTCAAGGATCCCGAGATGAAGCTGGTCATTGAGTCGCTGCGCAAATGCGCCCAG
>JAFAHT010000191.1 GCA_019237095.1 Planctomycetaceae bacterium | reverse complement strand
TGTCTGCATTCTGCAATTCCGAAGACAAACCGCTGTTTAATTACGTTCGTCGATTCTCACAACAGCGTTTCAGTCAAGGACAGCCCTCTCCCTCCGGGAGAGGGCGCGCAAAGCGGGGGGAGGGCAGGCCTCGGATAACGTTGTCCTTGCCTGCCGAAGGCGGCAAAAAAATGGGCCATTCTGGCGCGATAAAGTGGACCAACGAGCTGGTTGAGGTTTGGGAAATTGCTGGTCCAAAGAAGAAGGGCCAAGAGCAAGTAGGGTGCGGTTATGGCGCTTGATTTTCGGAGGGCTTGGGAGTGATGGCTTTGGAGGCGCGATAGGAGCGTCCCTTGATCTTGATAATGATGGCGCCTTCGACAAGGCGGTCCAGTAAAGCCATAGCCAGGGGAGGGTCGCCCAGATAGTCGGCCCAGGCCTCGAAGTCGATATTGGTAAGCAGGGCGGTCGAGCGGCGCCGGTGGCGGGCGACGATGACCTTGTAGAGCAGGTGGGCGGATTCGGGGGATTCGAGGCGTTCGACTTTATCGAATGCAAATTCGTCGATGATCATGAGTTCGGGGCGCTGATAGTGGCGCAGGCGGAGCGGTAGGGATTTGTCGGCCAGAGAGGCGTTCAGCTCGTTGAGGAGTTTGGCGGATGTGCGATACAGAACGCGATAGCCGACTGCGCAGGCCCGCATGCCGATGGCTTGAATGAGATGACTTTTGCCGACACCGGCCTGACCGACAACGATGAGATTGGAGTGTCGACGGATGAAGTCGCCGCTGGCGAGTTCTTCGATTTGGAGACGATCGATCTGAGGGTTGAACTTCCAATCAAAGGTCTGCAGTAACTTACGTTCCTCGAATTGGGCTGCACGGATGCGTCGCTCGATGGAACGGTCCCGTCGACCGGTGGCTTGTTGGCCGAGCAGGAGGTCGAGGAACTTCAGATGAGAGAGACTCTCCTTATCGGCGCGGTCCAGGATCGCATCCAGCTCGTTGGGCGTGATGGGTATGCGCAGGAGCTGACAGTGTCTCAGGCACAGATCGCGAAGTGAGGGCGACTCTTTCATTGGGATTCCTTTTCAGGCTCATCCCAAGGCGGCAGATCATCATGGTCGGAAACCTCCAGGAGTGCTTGATAGTCGCGGGTGTCGCGCGGCGGCACCGGATTTTGGCGCAGCAGTTCATCGAGGTGCTGACGGGCCTGATCGTCGAGGGAGTCCAGGGCGGAACGGGGCTGAGCGGAGGCGGCCAAGATCCGTTCCACCGCAGCGCGCGAAAATGCCCGGAAACGGTTGGCGCGCTCAATGGCGGCCAGCAGATCGGTTTGGTGATAGATCGCCAATAAGCTTAGAATGCGTACCGCCTCATCCTTGCCGTAGCGTCGCGTGCGGAGCAGCTGATCGAAAAACGAAGCCGCTTGGTGGCCGAGTTGTTCAAAACGTTGGCGGAGTACTTCCTGTTTGCGGTGCAGATCCGGAGCGGGGCAATGTGCAGGATCGGTACGGTGTTGCCCCGTCAGGGAGCCCGACAGCCGTGGATGGCGGGTAATCTCGCAGACGTCAGGATCGTAAATGATGACTTCGGCTTCAGTAATACGGACCGGTAACAGTTCGCCAATGCGCTGCCAGGGAACGGAATAAAAGTTCTGCAAATAGGGGACGTAGCCTTCCGGATTGACGGTGCGATAAACGACCTCGGCGGTGTCGTACGGTTTTTCCGGAAGCGGTAATAAGTGGGGAAACTCTTCTTGAAACAGTTCCAGCGGCGTACGTTGAGTGGTCTTGTGTTGACGCAGATCGGCGACATGCGCGAGCCACCAGGCCGTGGTTTCGTTCAGATGCTGGAGAGACGAAAAGGTGCGGCCATTCAGGAGGTTGCCTTCGACCAGTTGAAACTGACGTTCGACCTTGCCCTTGGTTTGCGGTCGTCTTGGCCGACAGGCGACAGGTTTGAAGCCATAGTAAGTGGCAAAGGCGAGGAAGCGCGTGTTGTAAATCGGCTGCTCTCCATCATGGCTGTTGACGACGACCTTCATGTTGTCATACAGACACTCGGCGGCCAGCCTGCCGAGATAGGTAAAGGCAGAAACGTGTTGCCGAATGGTTGTGGTGAAGTCCTGGTGCTCGACAAAATACAAGTACTGGCGCCGGGAAAATCCCAGAACATAACTGAAGGCATACACGCGTCGCTTGCCCTCGTCGCTGAAATGGATGTCGTAGGTTCCGTAGTCCATCTGGGCCTGGAGGCCCGCGGGGGTTTCGAAGCGGCGAACCAGTACGCGAGGGCGGCGGCGTAACTGGCGCAGGCGGTCGCGAACAATCGAGTAGGCGCCGGTATATCCGAGACGGCGCAGTTCTTCCAACAGACGCACGGCGGTGATGTTGGGATAGCGCTCCAGCAACTGAACGATGTTGTCCTGGAACGGGTCCAGGAGACTCTTTCGCGGTTTCCGCTTGTCGGGAGGTGCACCGCTGCGAGCCTGTTGATGTTCGGCGATAATGTGGGCCACCGTCTTACGGTCGACCGCCAGCAGCTTCGCGATCCGGCGCTGCGAGGTGTGGCTGTAAAACATCCGGATGATCTCGTTGCGAGTCGCTTCGTCCATATTCACACTCCATGCTCATATCGGCGCTCAGCGCGGCCACGGAGGCGGCGTCGCGCGATAGCCTTTCGAAACGGGGCTGGAGGATAGCTCGATCCTCCGCCGTGATTCGGGTACGGCCCTCATGGGCCAGCCACACTTCCAGACGGGCCAGCTGCCGCAGCACGCTGCCGAGCTGTTGGAAGATCTGATTGCCGGCTGGACTCAAGCGCGGATCGTGGGAAGCCAGATCGACGCCCTTCTCCTGCGCCAGGGCCTGGCGCGGATGCTGGAGGATGTACTGTTGCTGGATGCGGGCCGGACATTGCAACCACAAATCGACGATCCCGCTCAGTTCGTTGGTGGAGAGACTTTCGCGTCGAGCCAGCTGGAGAATCTGTTCCTGGTTGCCCGCGGGCAACCGCACCAGCTGGCGCGCCGCTGTGGGCGTGATTAATCCGACCTGTAATTCCGCGCGGGCTTCCGCTCCGAGCTTCTCGATCAATGCCAGCCGGCGGCAGACCCAACTCTTATGCCGGCCCAACAGCTCGGCGACTTCAACTTGCGTCAGTCCATCTTCCCGTACCAGAGCATGAACGATCCATGCTTCTTCGATCTCACGGGTCCGACCTCCAGCACGGTTCAAGCCATAGATCGCCGCTTTCGCACTGCGTTCATCGGCCTCGATTTGCCGCGCCAGTAGCCGATCGATGGAGGCGAGCCGGCGCGCCGCTCCCAACCTCTTAAACCCATCGATCAGTTCCCAGCGGCCTTCCTGTTGAACAACCACGATTGGCGAGAGCTGTCCATAGCTCTCTAACGATCGTTGCATGCCGCGTTCGAGTTCGGGAATATGGAGACGGTAACGCCCGAAGGACTCTCCGATCTCATCGAGTCGGAGTACCCGCGGTTCTTGTTCGATCCAGCGCAACACGACTCCCTTCTCCTCCCATCTCGAAGAAGAGAGAAACCAGAACGGCCCCAACGGGACCCCGTCCCGGTCCTCCCTTCCTCTGCTGTGGTCACGCTGAATCTATGAAAATGTTTCGGCTTCGACAATATGTCGGGACGTTCGTCCCCTCGGCTCATAACCGCAAGGGTGCGGTTCTCACCGTCGCTCGGCTACCGGCCACCATCGAGTTCTCGCCGCGCTCTACCCAGCGTCGCTCCCGCTCCAACACGCGTTCTAACGCGCGCCGGCACTCCCCCGAGCAAAATCGTTGCAACGGCGACCGCTGCGTTCGTCGGAAGCATTCATAACAACCCGGCCGGTCGCACGTGTTGCCGAAAAAAGTTTCGACGCTGCGGCTGGTGATGACCCACGCTCCCTGTTTCCTGGCACGATGCTTCGGTTTCAGCCCGTCGCACTCGTTTCCGACGGCGAGCACTTTGTTGCTGCCGCTTCTTGCGGCCGTTCTCCGATCGCCGCCAACGCTGTCGGCTTTTCCATTGCGACCATTGCCGCGCCCTACGCCGGCACTCGTCACTGCAGTAGCGCGTCATTGGATGTGCCGGTCGAAACCGATTCCCACACCCCTTCAGCAAACACTTCCGCCTTCGCGGCTGCCGTGACCGCCGCCTGACTGCTAGCTCTTTGTCCGGGACTTGCTTTCTCTGTCGAGTTGATCGATCTTGTTGGGGGCTCATGGGAGGGTTCGCTCCCGGAAAGCTCAAGTCTCGGAGGGGATGGCCGTCCTCTCCGAGGCACCTTCATTCGCCTTCCACTGGGGTTCACAAACTCAAGGCTGGAACCACTCTACCAACTTTGCTTGGCTGGCGACAATTTCATCGCCACCCTTTCGTGGCGCTCTGGCGCATTCTGGTCCGCTGAAGTGGCCCAATTTTTGGCCGCCGCCGACAAGTAATCAAAGGGGCGCCCGGCAAAGAACTGAGGACAACGCAGAGGTTTCTCGGGGGAATGCAGAGATTTTTTGGGGAACGCAAAGGACTTTCGGGGGGAATGCAGAACTTTGTGGGGGAACGCAGAGGACTTTT
>JAFAHT010000115.1 GCA_019237095.1 Planctomycetaceae bacterium | reverse complement strand
TGCTGGCGCGGCCCGGCCTCGGTACGCGCGCTCTCGACCAGGGCGTAGTAGGTGTGAGTCTTGCCGTCTTTGTTGCGGGTGTATCGGCGCAGGAACATGCCGGCCTCCTGCGGACCAGGATGATCTGGGGCCGGCATGGAATCAAGGCCTAGAGTCTCAAGTAGATCTTCACTACAACGATCTGAGGCGGTTTTCACTACGAAAAAACCAGGAAATTCGGCTGCGGAGCAGCCGTTTTGGCGCAAAATCCGCCACTAACTGCGCAACCTAGGTTAGGGTCCTTGAGCGTCGGGAGCGGGGAATTCAACGTGACCGAGACGCCGCCGCGGCCGTCGAAGTCGCAGGCGTCGCGGCGGTCGGGGTCGATCGCCATGGAAGATCCGCCGCCTGGTGAACAACGCCGGTCCGCTTGTCCTGGACAAACACGGCCAGCCGAACGTTCGGACGCTTCCAGGTCGGCTCGATCTCGAACGAAAACCCTTGCGTCGCGGGCGACTTGCCATCAAGTTCGATGAACTCGTACTTCGTCTGTCGCGCTGGGAAGCGCGCGACGAGTGACCTGCCCGCGTTCTCGCCTGAAGAGATGTGGGTGACAACCCCATCCTCTCGGAGCACGGCGCAGACCAAGAGCGGCGATTTCTCGGCGCGGGTTGATCGGCTTGTCACCTTGATTGTGGCCGTCCCAGTAAGCCCGTCGCGGGAAAGGTCGAGCGCGACGTCAAGCCTCACAGCGGGCTTCTTGGCCTGGGCCTGCCGGATCGCCGCCTCGGCCGAGGCAGGGTCTCGGCCGTTGACGGACTGCTGCCCGTCGATCATGAGCATCGGCGTGCAGTAGAGGCCGTACTCGGGGTTCTTGGGCTTGCTGTAGAGCTGGTTAGAGGTCATCTGCCGCTGGCTGTACAGCGGGTCGGAGAACACGTCCTTCCACGGATCATTGAAGTAATCAACATGGAAGGCGATCGGCACGATCCCGCGATCCCGCTCGGCGAGGATGCCGAGCAGTTTCTTCGCTGTCGGGCACATGTCGCACCCCTGCGAAGTGTAGAGCTCGACGAGAACCATGCGCTGAGATCTGCCTCGCTCATCGGCCGAGTGGTCGGCGCGGGCGGCTCGGCCGATCGCGCCCACCAACCCGGCGGCGGTGATGCTCAGAGCTCCCAACAGTTCTCGACGGACCATAACGTCCTCCCAGTGTGAAATGGGATGGGAATCAAAAGGGCTCCTCACGCGGGATCGAGCCCGTGGGACGAGGCTGACGCCTCAGAATCCGGCGTAGGCTCCGGCTCTTTAGCGACAGTCGAGTCGAATTCGAGAGTAACCGCGCTGCTGCCGGTTCAGGACCGATCCTTCGAAGCGTTCAACCCCTTTGGGCCAGCGCAGGCAATGGCCCACGCTCGATGGTTTGCCGAGAGGCCGCCGGCTCACTTGCCTCGCCTCGCACGTCGCGGGGGCTGGAAAGTTCATCGCCGAAGACGCGACTCGACCACGCCGTGCACGGCGCGTTTTCGAACAACCGAGCGATAAGAGCGGTCCAGCCGGTCTGGTGACTCGCTCCTACGCCACGGCCGTCGTCACCGTGGAAGTACTCGTGGAAAAGCACGAGGTCGCGCCAGTGGGGATCGTCGGCGTAGCGGCGGTCGTCGCCGTGGCATGGGCGGCGGCCATCGGTGCCGGGAAGAAAGATGCTTGTGAGGCGACGACTGATTTCCCTGGCCACCTGCTGCAGGTTCATCATGCGGCCCGATCCGGTGGGACATTCGACCAAGAGGTCGTCTCCATAGAAATGGTGGTATCGTTCCAGAGCCTCTATCAGCAGATAGTTGACCGGCACCCAGATCGGACCACGCCAATTCGAGTTGCCGCCGAACAGCCCGGAATCTGACTCCCCGGGGACGTACTCCACTCGCTGCTCCTGGCCACACAACCGGACCACGTAGGGCCGGTCCTTGTAGACGCGCGACAGGGCTCGGACCCCATAGGGCGAGAGGAATTCGTTCTCGTCCAGCAGGTAACGCAGCACTCGCTGGAGGCGCTCGCGCGACGGGATGGCCAGCAGGCGATGGCCGTGAGAGCCTCCGTCGTGCATCGTCTGCATGTAGGAGATATAGCGGGCCAGGTCGGACCGATGTGTCAGAAACCACTCCAATCGCTTGCGGAATCCGGGCAGACGTCCGATCACTTCGTCCTCAAGCACCTCCACGGCGAAGAGTGGAATGATGCCGACCATCGACCGGATCTGGAGCGGCAGCGTGCGGCCGTCAACCATGAGCTGGTCGTAGTAGAACCCGTCGGCCTCGTTCCACAGACCGCAGCCGCCCAGGCAATTCATGGCGTCGGCGATTCCTACGAAATGCTCGAAGAACTTCGAGGCAATGTCTTCATACGTCGGGTCCTCTTGGGCCAGCTCCAGCGCCATCGAGAGCATCGTCGCGCAGTAGGACGCCATCCACGCCGTGCCGTCGGCCTGCTCCAAATGCCCGCCGTCCGGCAGCGGCTTTGAGCGGTCGAACACGCCGATGTTGTCCAGCCCCAGGAAGCCCCCGGAAAAGAGGTGGCCGCCGCGCTCGTCCTTCCGGTTGACCCACCAGGTGAAATTGAGCAGAAGTTTGGTGAACGTGCGAGCCAGGAACTGTCGATCGCGCCGACCGTGGGGCCCTGTGATCTTGTAGACCCGCCAGCATGCCCAAGCGTGCACCGGTGGGTTTACGTCGGAGAGATCCCATTCGTAGGCCGGGACCTGGCCATTGGGGTGCATGTACCACTCTCGCAGGAAAAGATCCAACTGCCCCTTGGCAAATTCGGGATCGACCCGCGCCATGGCCACCATGTGAAATGCCAGGTCCCAGGCCGCATACCACGGGTACTCCCATTTGTCCGGCATCGAGATGACGTCGCGATTGAACAGGTGGGGCCAGTCGCGATTACGTCCGTAGCGGCGCGCGTCGGGGGGCGTCGGCTGCTCGGGATCACCCGCGAGCCAGTCGCGGACCGCGTAATGGTAGAACTGCTTGCTCCACAAAAGCCCGGCATACGCCTGCCTGGCCACGTGCCGCTGCGCGGCGGATTGCTCCACGTAATACGGCAGGCGGGCCGAGTAGAACTCGTCCACCTCATGAATTCGCTCGCTGAGAATGCGTTCAAACACCTCGCCGAAAAGCTGATCCGGGACCTGTTCCTCGAAAACAAGCCGCAAGCGTAGGATGATTTCGCCCCCCGCCGGCACCTGTAGCCGGTAGTGCGCCGCGGTCTTCGTGCCGAATCCATTCGGGTTGACCGCGCTTGGATTGCCACGGACCAGGTACTCGTGAAAGGCGTCTTTGCAATAGTGCACGCCGTTGCGCAGCGCATACAACCGTTCGGTGTTCGTTTCGTTATCCGTGAAGAGCCATGTCGGTGGCCGCCCCTCGGGACCGGCATCGGCCAAGAGCCGGAACTGCCCGAGCGTCGCGTGCTCCGCCGCCACTCCGCCCTTGCCGTCTGCCGCGATGCGGGGTTTGATTTCGCAGCCCTCGTGGGTGCAGCCCCACGACCACGTGTTGCGGAACCAAAGGGTGGGAAGCAGGTGCAGCACGGCCGGATCCGGGCCGCGGTTGGCCACGGTGATCCGGATAAGGATGTCGTCGGGCGAAGCCTTCGCGTACTCGGCGAGCACATCGAAGTAGCGATCTTCGTCAAACAGGCCAGAATCGACCAGTTCGAACTCCGGTTCGTGCCTGCCCCGCCGCCCGTTCTCTGCAACGAGCCGTGCGTAGGGATACGCGCTTTGCGGGTACTTGTAAAGTGCCTTCATATAAGAGTGCGTGGGCGTGTTGTCCAGGTAGTAGTAGCACTCCTTCACGTCCTCGCCGTGGTTTCCCTCCGGGCCGGTCAGGCCGAACAGCCGCTCCTTGAGAAGCGGGTCCCGCCCGTTCCAAAGCGCCAGGGCGAAACACAACCGGCACTCGCGGTCGCAGATCCCCAGCAAGCCGTCCTCGCCCCAGCGATAGGCGCGGCTGCGGGCATGATCGTGCGGAAAATAGCGCCAGGCATCTCCCGACTCCGAGTAGTCCTCGCGGATCGTGCCCCATTGGCGCTCCGATAAGTACGGTCCCCACCGCTGCCAGTTCGCCGTGCGGTTGTGTGACTGCTGCAAGCGGATCTCTTCCTGCGTCGGGTTCACCCTCGGTCTCCTCAAGGCTTTGCCACCAATTCGGCCGGCGTCGGCGAAGGAAGCAGACAGGCCAAGACGTCCTCCGACTCCATTCCGACCGCTCCCAGCCGTTGCGAGGCGTGCAGTGGGCGCAGATAGACAACGTCGCGAGGGAAAAACAGGTCCAGCGTCCAATGCAGCGCAACGCGGAGCTTGCGCTCGAAGCCGGGCAGCTTCATCAGGTAAATCGTACGCCACAACCACCAGGCGGGGAAGCCTGAGAACCGCATGCCAAGGATTTCAGCCACCGCGCAGCGCCGGCCCAAGCTGGCCAGAAGCCCGAGCGTCTTGAAGCGAAAGGGGCGAAGCTCTTCCCCGCGCAGGGACGCTGCGATGTTCTCGGCCAGTTGCCGGCCTTGTCGCAGGGCGAACCGTGCTGTGGGCGGACAAAGGCCGCCGGTCACCAGGTCAGGAATGGCCGCGCTATCCCCCACGGCCCAAAGCCCGGATGGTCCTTGACGGCCATAGTGGCCTCCACCTCCACTCGTCCGCTCCTGTCGCGTGGCAGGTCCAACTTGTCCAGGATCGGGCTGGGGGCCGTTCCCACCGCCCACACGAACGTCCGCGTAGCGATCTCGTCCCCACGGGAGAGCCGCACGGCGCCGGCCGTGCAACCCTGCACCCGGGTTTCGAGCAACACTTCCACGCTGCGGCTGCGGAGCTTGCGGAGGGCATACGCGGAGAGCGACTCGCTGACTTCGGGCAGGATCCGCAGTCCGGAATGGATCAGCACCATGCGGACCTCGTCCGGCGAGATGCCCGGATAGAACCACCCCGCCCCCCGCACGAAGTCGTTCAATTCGGCGATCGTTTCCACACCGGCAAAGCCACCGCCGGCGAGGACGAACGTCAACAGCTCGCGACGCGCCGCCGGGTCGCTCTGGAGTTCGGCGTGCTCCAACTTGTCGATCACGTGGGCATGCAGCGCCGCGGCGTCAGCCAGGCTCTTGATGGAAAGCGCGTGCTGGACCACACCCGGCAGGCGGAAGTAGTTCGGCATCGATCCCATGGCAAGCACGAGATGGTCGAACGGAAGCGTGTAGTTTCCGCACGCATGGCAGTGCGCCGCGACGATCATGCGGCGATCCAGGTCGATCGAGCGGACTTCGGCCTGCTGTACGGCAGTCCGCTTCAAGAGGGCCCGCAGAGGGAAAACGATATGCTTCGGTTGGATCGAGCCTGAAGGTACCTCGGGCAACAATGGCGTGAAGGTGAAGAAGTTCTCGCTATCGACGAGCGTGATCTCCATGCTCGGATCTTGACGGAACAGGCGATTCAGCCGCAGGGCCACCGTGGTTCCTGCGAAGCCCCCGCCGAGTATCACAATTCTTCTGCCTGCTGCCATGGTTTTCTCCTTCGATGCTCGACTAACGTGGGACCTGATCGCAGGTAGCCACACGACTGCGGTTGGCCTTGCCAAAGCAGGTTGGACGTGGAGACGACAAGCCGCACTACGTGTCTGTTTGCGTCGCGAACCTGGCAGGCCAGGCTGACGCTCGCGGTGGCCTCAGTCTCGACGACCGCGGTTGAAATCGCCGGGTGTCTGCTTTCGTAGATCGAGCGCGCCAGCGAATCGACGTCGCTGACGACCACTGTAGACTCCCAATGCGGGATATCGTTGGGCCGAGAGTCAGCCGGCCGCGTGCGGCCCGGGGCGAAAGGTACTCCAGGAGTTCCATGCCCGGCCCGCGCGGCGTAGGCAATGTCGTTCTTCTCAGCCGCGCACCCGGCGCGTTGTTCAGCCGCTCCTCCCGCGGCCCGTCATTCTCGCTTTGACCGACGACTTTCATCCCCAGGGCATCACGGTAAATCCCATCCCGGGCTTGACGGGCTTGGCTTGGCAACCAACGTGCTGGTACGAAGGGCGTTCATCTCACCATCACCCACCTACCGCTTCGCTCCCCCGACCGGCTCTTGCGCCTGGTCCTTGAGCTTGTCGCCGAAGACCTTTTTGAGCTTCTCCACCTTCGGCCGGATAACGGTTTGGCAGTACGGCTGCCGTGCGTTGAGTTCGTAGTAGTCCTGGTGGTAGTTCTCGGCGGGGAAGAAATCGCGAAAGGGCAATATTTCGGTCACGATCGGGGAGCGAAAAGTCCTGGATGCATCAAGCTTCTGCTTGTAGTGTTCGGCCAGCTTCCGTTGCTCATCACTATGGTAGAAGATCACCGAGCGGTACTGAGTCCCCACGTCGTTCCCTTGGCGGTTGCGGGTGGTCGGATCATGGGTCCCCCAGAACACCTCCAGCAATTCGGCGTAAGAGATCTGCTTGGGGTCGTAGGTGACCTGCACAACTTCGGCATGGCCCGTCCTGCCCGAGCAGACTTGCTTGTAGGTCGGGTTCTTCACCTCACCGCCACTGTAGCCGGACACCACCGACTCGACGCCCTTGAGCCTCTGGAACATGGCCTCGACGCACCAGAAGCATCCGGCGCCGAAGGTGGCCTTCTCCAGGCTCCCGCTTGACCCGACGTTGGACGAAGTCGAAGGCTCAACGCCGCGGACGGGACGACCTTCCTCTTCATTGGACACGACTTTGATTCCTGCTAGAACGACCAAGATCAACAAGCCGCCGGCCAGGTACGTACTGACGGGCCGCAGATATCGCAGTTTCCCCATACTTCCTCCCTCGCAGAACCTGCAACCGCCCCTATCGGGGTGGAAAAGTCTGCACCGTTTGTGTTCCTCTAGAAGGCCTCACGGTAGAAGATATTCAGTCCATCGACCTCGATTGTTTTGAACAACATGTTGGCTGCCTCCATTTACCGCCCGGTTGTTACTCAGTCTCTTATTCATTCGGTGAAAAGCGCGGCCGTCTCGGACTCAGCACAGGCACGACCACACATCAGTTCCACCTCATCCCCCACAGTGATTTCGCCACCTTCGATCACAAACCAGTTGAGCGCGAGCTTGCCGCCGAAGCGCCGGAATCCGTGACCTTCATTGCCGCCTCCGTTGCTTATGGACTACGAGGCGCCTGACACCGATGGACAACGGCATCGCCAGTGGAGCAGCCGAGAGCCACCTCATCAGTGGCCCGCATACCAGTCGTAGCCTCTTTCGGCCCAGTAGTCGGTCGGACGTCGGTCGGTGAAGCGGATCGTCCCGATCTGTTTCAGGCTCTTGATGCCGTACTTGACAGGGATCACCAGTCGCAGCGGTGCGCCGTGGTCCGGGGTCAACGGCTGGCCCCCCATCTCGTAGCAAAGCAAGGTCTGGGGATGGAGGGCGCTGGCCATGTCGAGCCCCACGTAGTATTCGCGGTCGGGTGTCTCGAGCGCGGCGTAGCCGAGCAGGTCGTCGGCGTTGCCGACCGGATCGGCGGGCCGGCCGCTGCGGGTCGCCGATCCCGTGACCGCGGCGAGGTCGGACAGCCGCGTACCGGCCCAGTGCGCGACCGTGCTCCAGCCCTCGATGCAGCGCAGCTCGGTCGTCATCTCGACCCGGGGGAGGGCCTTGATGTCGTCGAGCGTGAACGACCGCCGGGCGTGATCGCCGGCCGCCCTAACGACCTGGAGCCTCCAGGCGGACAGGTCGAGGCCCAAGTCGAGCCCGATCGAGCCGTTGACCCGGGGCATCCGCGCCGCGGAGCGAGGGAATTCCGGCGAGCGGCGCGACGCGCGGAAGATCCCCCGCGCCAGGAGCTCGTCGAACTCGAGGGCGCGGCGAAGCGGCCAGGGTAG
>JAFAHT010000071.1 GCA_019237095.1 Planctomycetaceae bacterium | reverse complement strand
CGCCCTGGATATCTCGACCCGTCGCCAGCGCACGGCCCTGCTCTGCGGCGGCCTGCCCTACCATCAGAAGCACGGCAGCCGGATGCTCGACACGCTCCTGGTGGCCGGCGCCGAGACCGGGCGAAGCTTCCGCATGGGCGTGGTGCTCGACCTGGAACATCCTTTCCAGGCTGTCCTGGACATGATCACACCGGCTCCCGTCGTACCGACCGGCGAGGGCCCGCCCGCGTCGGGTTCGCGCGGCTGGCTCATTCACCTTGACCGCAAGGCGGTCGTGGTCACTCATTTGGGCTTCGTCGAGGCGACCGGCGAAGGCAGGAGTTGGGGCCTGGTTCTCCACCTGCTGGAGACCTCCGGCCAAGCGTCGCGGTGCCGCATCCGGTTCTTCCGCAACCCGACCTGGGCCCGCCAGATCGACTTCCAGGGTGAGCTGATCATCGACCTTTCACTCGACGGCGATGCCGTGCTCATCGACCTGACGCCCAACGAGCTGGCACGGGTGGAGGTCACTCTGGGGTGAACCCTGGCCGGGCTACCCTGGTCAGCGTTTGAGCGGGCCGAGAGCGCTGTGACGGATGCGAAAAACGGCTGGAACGGCTGACGCAGGAGCAAGCCGGCCAATACCGTCGAGGTCATGTCCCACCGCCTTCCGCTCGCGGCAGCAGCTCGGCCCAGGCCCGCACCCGCTCTTCCCATGCGTCCATATCGCGGGTGTCTTCCGAGACCAGCCATCGCGTGGCGTCGGATGCCGTGACCGGAATCCATCGGCTCCGGCCGGTGTCGACGTACTGGCCGCCCGAAAGCTGCGCGATGGTGACGCGCTCGCTGTCGAACGTCCACAGCTCAGGCACCTCGAGCGCCGCGTAGATCGCCGGCCGATCCGCCTGGGGACGCGAGATGTCCACCTCGACGGCCAGGTCAGGGTTGGGATAAAGGGCGACGTCGTTCTCCTTGCGAGCCAACAACTCGCTCACGGCCGACACCTTGGCCGGATCGAACACATAGCACTGGTCGGCCTCGATCCCACGCTCGATCTCCGGGCGGATCCAGGTGGTCTTGCCCAGCGCCCGCCGGCGGACGCCCACCACGCGGGCAACCACGTTGATGAAGCGGTCCAGGAACCAGCCATAGTCATCGTGCACGGGCCCTGTAACCATGATCTCCAGGTTCCTCCCGTCGTAGGCCATGCGTACCGCCGTCCGCGCAGGGGTTGCTCTGATCAGCCGCTCGTACACATCGAACCCCACGCCCGTGAACCCGATCCGGGTCTCGCTGAGCGGTGCCTTTGTCGCAATGCTCACCTTCCACCCCCTTTCACTTGCGGCAGCAGGTCCGCCACGGCGATCTCGCCGACAACCTGCCCCTGGATGATCAGATCGACTGACTCTGGCTCCCCCAGGATCGTGGGGGCTGGATACGCTCCCCCGGCCCGGGCCCCCGGTACGGGGTGGGCATAAACCTCGAGCTGGCGGCCGGCGACGTTCACGATCCAGTACACCGGGATGCCGCCGCCGCCATACGTCGCGGCCAGCCGGCGTTCCTCGGCGACGTCCCACCGGACAACCTCGACGACCAGGGCGACATCCTCGGGGCCGGGATGGTGATCGCAGTAATCGTGGATCTGGCCGCGCACCACGGAAACGTCCGGCTCTGGCTCGCTGTCCCGGGCGGGGACGCGGACGGGGTTCCCGCAGCGGACGTGCCAGCCGGTGGGAACGAGGCCTGCCAGCGCATCGCGGCACGATTCGGAAGAGAACGCTTGTGGCGGGCTCTGTCTGGCCTTCTCCACGATTCGGCCCTCGATCAGCTCGAGGCGATTGGTCTGGGGCAAGATCCCGTTCTCCACCATCTGGTCGTACTGATCGACGGTCAGTCTTTTAGTCAGTAGTTTCCACGAAAAACTGTACAATCGCTGCTCGGCGCATACCACCCCCGTCGCTCCGGCGGCCCCACCTCGCCACCGAGCGTTTCTCGCTGCTGCACCGGCTGCGGGAGCACCTCCCGATGCCCGCTGAGCACCCTTTTACAC
>JAFAHT010000369.1 GCA_019237095.1 Planctomycetaceae bacterium | reverse complement strand
CCCTTCGCTGCGCGTGAAATGCACACGGAACGGCTCCAGGAACGCGGCCAACTCGGGCAGTGGCTCCTCGGGAGCCTGCGGAATGCGAATGGTGGTCTTCATACACTATTATACGCCCGAACACCCAAAAGACAAAGCAGTATTAAGGACTACAGGACTTTGCGGTTTCGACATAGCTCGCTCCACTCTCCGATAAGGCAACCTCGATCGAGTATTCGCGATTGATAAGTGGGTCGACGTCGATTTCCTCGCCGATCTGAAGGGGCCTGCCCAGTAGATCCCTGAGCAGGCTTCCCAGGGCGTTGGTAGGGCCTGGAATGCAACCGGTCATGCGGCTGATCTTCCGCCCCTGCAACGGTCCGCCGCAGATCGTGAACTCGAACCGGAGGCCCGGTCCGTAAGTTCCGCGGTTTGTGTGCCGGATTCCTGTCAGCTCCGCCAGATAACGTCCCGGAGGAACGGGATTGGTAGACACGGTCAATCGCATGGTAATCCTTCCCGGCGATCTCTTCGCCAGATGTAAATAGTAAAAATTTCTTATGAACTGAAATGCTCATGACGTATGCGATACCCCTTCTAACAACAGTCGGGGACACGAGCCCGCCGAAGGGACCGGCGGGGGGCGAGCCCGGGTCCGAGGATGCAGTTTTGCGACGAGGGCGAATCCCATCGACATTCACCTCTGTGAGATTGCGGGCTTACAGCCCGAGTTTGTCCAAGAGCCGGTCGGTCTCGTCCTGGGACTGCGATCCGAGATGAGTCTCGAGCTCATCGTCGGCCGTGACATTTCGGTAGGGAGACCGGTTATGGGACAACTGTTCGAAGGACCTCTGCAAGGCCTCAGAGGAGGTATACTTTGTGCCACCGCACTGAAGCACCTCGAGCCGGACGCCCTTGCAGCCAATAGTTGCCCAGCGGTGAAAGGTGGACTTGTGTATCCGCTTCCCGGGCCTCCGTGGTGGGGCCTCTCTCGGTGCGACTGAGGGGGAAAACCCTCTCCCGCAGCCAAGTCGCAGCATTGTGCCGCAACTGGTGCGGGTGCCAGGCCGGGACATCGGCCCGCTTGCACCCGTACCGTACCGCGTGGTGGTAGGTCTTGGGCGTGTAAAACTCGCCGGGGGTGCGACCCGGAGCTCTCGTCCGCCCCGTGCCATTCCCCTTGACTTTCTCGCCCGCCGCAATGCGGAGCCGACGCCGCTCGGCCAGCCGCTCCTCCACTCCTTCGCGAGGGCTGAACAAAAAAGCCATTGTGTTCATCCTCAGCCATGGTCGTAGCACCTCCTGTGCCCGGGGCCCGAGATAGATCCTACGCTCGCGACCGTGGTGCTCGGTTTTGTGGCCGGCCGGGCTGTAGATCTAGACGGCCCCCGAGATGTCTAGGTCGCACATCCGCATCCGACAGACCTCGCCGGGCCGCATGCCCGTCAGCCGCTGCAGCTGAACCATCGCCCAGACTTGTCGTGCTACGAAGGGCTGGATAGCCTCGACGTCTGCCTCGGGCACCGGCTTGACCGGCTCGGGCTCGCGTGCGGCCGAACGGCCCTTCTGCAGTCCCTGGACGGCCTTTAAGGCTTGGTGGACGGCCGGCGGGACCAGCTCGTTCTCCACTGCCCACTTGAACAGGCGGACGATCCGGCCCACCCGCTGGTTGATCGTCGTGCGGGCCAGGCCTGCGTCGATCATCGCCTGGCGGACGGCCTTCAAGGCCAGAGGGCCGAAGTGCATGACGAGTGTGGTGCCGTAGAGACGACGGAGGGGCCGGAGCGAGTCGCGGTAGTTGTCCAGCTCGCCGGTGGGGGTGCCGTCGGGACGGCGGTAATGCTGCTCGGCGCACCGGGTCCAGAAGGCCAGGATCAGCTCATTGATGGACGGGGCTCCCTCGGCCGGAGTGGTAAGGGCGGGGGATGCCCCGCCTTGTGCGAGCCATTCCTGGATGAGCCGGTTGTACGCGGCGACCGACTCCGGAGAGCCGTACCGGCCGAGATAGTGCTGTTTGCCGTCGATGTCGACCAAGCCAAGGTTCTTTGGCTTGTAGCAACGGTATTTTGGGATCTTAGGGTGCATGGGTGCATTGCCAACCGGTCGGAAAACATTACCGGTAATGTTTTCCGGAAGCTTCGGAGGCCGCACCCTCACACGCGGAGGGGTATCCTAAGTACAAGATTCGGCGGGAGATACGTCCAGGGTGGCTGACGGGATTCGAACCCGCGATATCCAGATCCACAATCTGGTGCCTTAACCGCTAGGCCACAGCCACCATCACTCTTGCTTAGCTTAGGGACACGATAAACGGGCTTCCGGGTTCGCGTCAAGGCGGAGGTTTGCAACTGTACAGAATGGTAACTCGAGGGATCGAAAATCGGGTCGAAATGGTGCTCGGGCAGATCCAAGGGTTGTGAGGAAGGGGGCTGGATTTGAGGGCGAGTGGAAAGCCTTCCCAGGAAAATAAAAATGGGCCTTGACATTGGCCGTATAAACTCTTGACGTACGACGGACATATTGCTGGGATAAGGCGCGGTTCTTGGGCGCCAAATCCGGTCGAACGCACGAGGCTTCAGAGCGGGTCGGACGGATCACGGGGGGTTCGGTGCTACGGATCGGGATTGCCGGTTGCGGCAGAGCGGCGCGGATCCATCTGGATCGGCTCGTTGCGCTGGCCGAGGTCACAGTCGTCGGCTGTGCCGACTCGGATCGGTCGTGCGTTGCTGCTTCGGCTGGGCCCCGGCGCGCTCTGCATCTTCACCCCGCAATTCCGGCACTACCGCTTGGCGATGGACACCCTTCAAGCCGGCAGCCATGTGTTCATCCAGGAGCCACTCTCGACCAACGTCCAGGAAGCCGCCGATATCGTGGGCCTGGCTCGGGGACGTTCGCTCAAGGTCGCGGTCGGACACAAGTACCGGCTTTGCCCCAGCCTGGCGGAAGCGCGCCGCCACTTGCAAGAGGCCACTTGTGATCGACAGAACGCGACCAAAAAAGAGTCTTTTCAAGGTGGCAACACCAGGTTGCCGACCAATCCAGAAAGCGAACCGCTCGCGGAACTTCGGGAGCGATCTCGAGGAAACCTCCAGAGCCGCGACCGGCCCCGGCGACGACCGGCCGCAACCCGGAGATCTCGATACTTGACAATGATGCGTCACGTTGACTAGGACTATGGCTCTGCCCTCGAATTGCCTCGGATTCTCCTAGGCGAGGACTGGCCATCGCAATCACTCTTTGAATACGGGAAACCCACCCCGAAAATCCCCTGGCCTGAGGAGTGTTTCCATGCTCGACCTTGCTCTATCGCTTGCGACCCTTGACGACCCAATTTGCCCCGACACACCATGGGACGAGTGGTCGACCTCGCTCCCTACCCTGGACGCGCGCCATCCCGGCGAAGAGGAATTCGAGGAAGAAGAAATCGAAGGCGACGAGGAAGAAGAGCTCGACGACTTCGAAGACGAGGAGGAAGATATCGACGACGACTTTGACGAGGAGGAGGAAGAGGACGAACTTGACGATGAAATCGATGAAGAAATCGAAGACATCGACATTGATGAGGATGAGGACGAGGAGTTCGACGACGATGATGAATTCGATGAGCTGGAGGACGACGAAGAAGAGATCGACTGAATTCACTCAGAACTCGATCTCGATCGCTTTCTCCTCGTTGACTGGGTAGGATAAGAGAGAAAGCGAAGGCGGGACACCTGGCTAAAACGATACGATCATCGCGGGCAGGCGCACATCCTTACTTGCTGCCTGCCTGATTTGCTGCGCCCAGATAGCTTAAGTTGACCTGCTGAATCATTCCGACTGTTCGGTCCACTCTCCCGACGTTTTTTGGATCGGAATCTCGGCCGACTGGCTCGCTCATTCCTCTTCGATTAAAATACAAACCTCAAAGGAGCATTGAGGAGTCTCGCCGTCCATGCGCGTGATTGCGCCTTGTGGGGTGAGTCTCGTTCCGGCTATTCTCTAGGGCCTCGCCGCATCAGCCTCCTCGCACGGTCACGGCCGTATGAGTCGAGGCGCTGGTTTGCCGGCCGGCCGGGAGCACGCTTAAATGGGCTCATCTTATGATCGAACAGGCGATTCTTCTTCGGAACGCCCTTCTTCCGAGATCTCCACGCGTAGATTGCGTGAGCAAACCCAGCGCGACTTCGAGATCGACTTCCTGGAGCGGGTCCTGGAGCAGGATCCTTTTTTCGTGGATGCCCTCAGGGTCCAGGGGAACAATCTTGCCGCCAGGGGAGAGTATGCGCGGACGCTCCAACTCGACCGCCGGCTGGTCCGCCTGGTTCCTGATGATGCGATCGCCTGGTATAACCTCTCGTGCACGTACGCGGTCCTGGGCATGCTCGACCCGGCCTTCTCCGCCCTGCAGCGGTCCTTAGAGCTGGGATACCGCTTCGCCGCACAATTGCGGCAGGATCCCGACCTCAAAACGCTGCGACGAGACCCGCGCTTTCTTCGCCTGCTCAGGCGGTTTGAATTCCTTGTCTGATCCCGCTCCAGGCCCGGATTGCAACCGGATCGTGGCGATTCCGAGACGGGTGGCCGGCAACGATGACACATCATGAATGGGAGCAGGTACAGGAGGCGACACGGACGGTGCGGTCCCGCTGGTCAGGCACCCCGACTGTCGGTCTGGTCCTGGGTACCGGCTTGGGTGCGCTGGCCCGGGAAATCGACGCCTCCGCATCGATACCTTACCCCGAGATCCCTTACTTCCCGCGATCCACGGTGGAAAGCCACCGGGGTCAACTCGTCTGTGGAACCCTGGCCGGTCACTCGGTCGTCGCGATGGAAGGGCGATTTCATCTCTACGAAGGATACACGCCGTCCCAGGTCACCTTTCCGATCCGGGTGATGAAGGAGCTGGGCTGCCGGCTGCTGATCGTCTCCAACGCTGGTGGCGCGCTCAATCCTCATTTCGAGAAGGGCGACCTGATCGTCATCGAGGATCACATCAACCTGCTGGGGGTGAACCCGCTTATCGGTCCCAACGATGACCGGCTTGGCCCCCGATTTCCAGACATGATCGAGCCTTACGACCGGGAACTGCAAGACCTCGCACTCCAGGCTGCTCTCGATCAGAACATTGTGGCCCATCGCGGTGTCTATGTAGCGGTCACTGGTCCCAATCTCGAGACCCGCGCCGAATATCGATTCCTCAGGGCCATCGGAGCCGACGTGGTGGGAATGTCCACGGTCCCCGAGGTTCTGGTCGCTGTGCACGCGGGGCTCAAGGTGCTGGGCTTTTCGATCGCGACCGACATGTGCCTTCCCGATGCGCTGGAACCGGTTCGAATCGAGGATATCCTCGCCGTTGCCAACCAGGCCGAAGCCAAGCTACGAACGATCGTCAAGGGAGTGCTAGAGCGGTGGAAGGGGTGATGACATGAGCACGGTCGCGAAGCTGAAGGCACTGGCCCGCGGACGTTTCGAAGCTGAGCGGCGGCTGGTCATCCGGGGCGCCGGGTGGGATGACTATCTTACCCTGGTCGACAGCCTGCACGAGCGATCTCCCCTCCGTGTGGCCTTCGACGGCAAAGACATCGAAATCATGACCAAGGGCTCGGACCACGACCGGTTCTCCTACCTAATCAATCAACTCAACGTCGCGGTTGCGCAAGCCCAGGGCGTTCCTATCGAGCCTTACGGCGAGACCACATGGAGAAAGCCCGGTGTCAAGCGGGGCCTCGAGGCGGACCAGTGGTACTTCTTCGACGCCCGGAAAAGAGAGCGGATCGCCAGGATGCAGCGAGCTGACAAGGCGCGCGGCGTTCGCACCAACAGCACCGAACGTTTCCCCAGTCCCGATCTGGCCATCGAGTTCGACATCTCGCCACCCAAGGTCGACCGGCCGGGTATCTACGCCGCGCTGGGGGTGGCCGAACTCTGGCGGTTCGATGGCGATGTTGCCGTGATCGAACGCCTCATGCCTGGGGGACGCTATGAGCCCATCGAGAAGAGTCATTGGTTGGAGATCACCCCGGCCGACGTGGTGCGATGGCTGGTCCAGGAAGACACGGCCGAATTCATCCCCTGGCTCAACCGCGTCACGAAGCGGGCCCGGAGAAAATTCGCGGGAAGAAGATCATGACCCCAGCCATGACCGATGCTAGCGGCTCTGGCGATGAGCCTAGCCCGATGTCCACCAAAGCCAAGCCTTATAAAGACACCCTGAACCTCCCAGTCACCCGGTTCGACATGAAGGCGAACCTCACCGTCCGCGAGCCCCAAATTCAGGCTCGATGGCGTGATCAGGACCTGTATGGCCAGGTTCGCCGGGCCCGGGCTCAAGGGGCTCGCAAGGTTCTGCATGACGGGCCTCCCTATGCCAACGGCGAGATCCACATGGGGACGGCCCTGAACAAGATGCTCAAGGATTTCGTCGTGCGGTCGCTGACCATGAGGGGTTTCGACAGCCCCTATGTTCCGGGCTGGGACTGTCACGGCTTGCCCATCGAGCACAAGGTTGTCAAAGACCTCGGCGGCAGGGCAGCCGCGATGAGCCACGCCGAGATCCGCGCGCTTTGCCATGCCGAGGCGATGAAGTGGGTCGATGTCCAGCGGCAACAGTTCCGCCGCCTGGGCGTACTGGGTGACTGGGACAAACCCTATCTGACCCTCGACCCGCAGTACGAGGCCGGCATTCTCGACGTGCTGGCCGACCTGCTCGACGACGGCTCCATCTTCCGGCAGCTCAAGCCCATTCATTGGTGCATGACCGACCGTACCGCGCTGGCCGAGGCGGAGCTTGAATATCACGACGAGACGACGCCCAGCATCTACGTCAACTTTCCCATGGTCTCACGCGTGCCCGCTTCCTGGAAACAGACGGACGAATCAACCGATCACGACTGGCACGCCATGATCTGGACGACGACTCCCTGGACCTTGCCGGCGAACGTGGCCATCGCCGTTCACCCCGACCTGACCTATGCCGGCATTTGTTACCTCGACCCGTCCTCCGGGCGGACCGTTCGCGCGATCCTGGCGGCGGACCTGGTGGCCAAGGTGATGGCCATGGGGAAGATCACCGACTACACCGAGGTGGGCCGCTGCCGCGGTAGGGAACTCGAGCACGGCGAGTACCGCCATCCGTTCATCGATCGGGTCTCGCCGATCGTGCTGGCCGGATATGTGAGCGTCGAGGACGGAACCGGCCTCGTCCATACCGCGCCGGGCCACGGAGCCGAGGACTACCAGACCGGGCGGACCTATCAGCTCTCCGTGCTCAGCCCGGTCGATCCGTCCGGACGGTTCAACGATGAGGCGCCCGATTGGCTGGTCGGCCAGCAAGTTTTCGCCGCCAATCCCCGGATCGTCGAGCACCTGAAGGTGTCTGGTCATCTGTTCCACGAGACGCCCCTGGTACACAGCTATCCCCACTGCTGGCGGTGCAAGAAACCGGTGATCTTCCGGGCGACCGAGCAATGGTTTGTCGCCGTCGATCACAACGACCTCCGCCAGCGAACCCTGAAGGCGATCGAAGACGTGAACTGGCTTCCCTCTTGGGGCCAGTCGCGGATCGAGGCCATGGTGTCGCTCCGTCCCGACTGGTGCATCAGCCGTCAGCGGTCCTGGGGGGTGCCGATCCCGGCACTTGGCTGCACGACCTGCCACACCCAGCTCCTCACGGCCCAGACGGTCCGCCATTTCCGCGATCTCTTCCGCAGCGCGGGAGCGGACGCCTGGTTTACCAGACCGGTCGAGGAGCTGGTACCGCCGCAAGCGGCCTGCCCCAAGTGCGGCGGCACCACATTCCGCAAGGAGGGAGACATTCTGGACGTCTGGTTCGAATCGGGATCGAGCCATCGCGCCGTGCTTGCGGAGAATTTCGGGCTGGGGTATCCCGCGTTCATGTATCTCGAGGGGTCCGACCAGCACCGCGGCTGGTTTCAGTCGTCGATTCTGACGGCCGTCGGCACGACCGGGACCGCCCCGTTCGAGACGGTCCTGACTCACGGCTTCGTGGTCGACGACAAGGGCGAGAAGATGTCGAAGTCGCTGGGCAACGTGGTTCCGGCGGTGAAGGCCACCGAGCAATACGGGGCCGACGTCTTGCGGTTGATGGTCGCCAGCATGGACTACGCCGACGACATCAGAATCAGCGAGCGCGGCATCAAGGAGACGTCGGAATCGTATCGCAAGATCCGCAATACTTTCCGTTACTTGCTGGGCAACCTGGAAGACTATGCGCGGTTCGACCCGGCGAGTTTCGATGCGGCCTGGCTGCATGAGATCGATCTCTGGGCTCTGGGTCAGCTCAACCAGGTGATGCGCGACGTCACAGCCGCTTACGAGCGGTTCGAGTTCTACCGGGTTTGTCAGCGAATCTACCAGTTCGTGTCGGTCGAGCTTTCGAGCCTCTACCTCGACGTGCTCAAGGACCGCCTTTATACCGAGTCTGCCGACAGCCCCGGCCGTCGAGCCGCCCAGTTCGTCCTGGCCCGGCTGCATGATGGCCTGACCCGGCTGCTGGCCCCGATCATTCCGCACACGGCCGAGGAGTCATGGGATTACCTGCCGGCAACTCCGGACAAACCGGTGAGCGTCCACCTGGCCGATTTCCCCGGGCCGGATCCGCGCTGGGATGACTCGTCGCGCGATGCGCGGTGGGAAACCCTGCTGGAAGTGCGCGCGACGGTCCTTCGCGCCCTCGAAGGCTTGAGAAAGGACAAGACGATCGGTAGCGCCCAGGAGTCGGTGGTCACGGTCACCGCGGCTGCCGCCGATCTTCCCTTGCTGGAGGCGAACCGAGAGTTGCTGGCCACGCTCTGCATTGTCTCGGAGATCAAGTTCGCGCCGGCCGCACCGACGTCGGGAGACTCGGACCGGTTCTCTGCCGCCGCGGAACGCTCGCCGCACGCCAAGTGCGAACGATGCTGGAATTATCGACCGAGCGTTGGCCAGAGCGCAGAGCACCCGACGCTCTGTGATCGGTGTGTGAGCGTGATCAGTGGTTAATTTGAATTCCATTCCTGCGCGGTCATAATGAACCAGTTTCGTCCCGCTCGTTCCTGGGAGGTCCGGCACCGTGGACTTCGCACCCCGAACGCCGCCGATTACCGACCCGCCGATCCGGCTGGCGGTGTGCGTCTCGGGCGGCGGAACGACGCTGCAAAACCTGGTCGACCTGATCCGGGCCCGGCGGTTGCGGGCCGAGATCGTCCAGGTCGTGGCGAGCCGGCCGCGGATCGGCGCGATCGCCAGGGCCGAGGCGGCGGGCCTTCCTCTGTCTCTGGCCAGCCAGCCAGCGCATTCGTCGGCCGAATTCAGCGCGTCCGTCTTCGACCCGATCCGCCACAGCAGGGCCGACCTCGTCATCCTGGGCGGGTTTCTGGCTCTGGTCAAGATTCCTCGCGACTACAAGGGCTGCGTGATCAACGTCCACCCGGCGCTCATTCCTGCTTTCTGCGGCAAGGGCTTTTTCGGCGTCAAGGTCCACCAGGCCGTTCTCGATGCCGGAGTGAAGGTCTCCGGCTGCACCGTTCATTTTGCCGACGACGCCTATGACAACGGCCCCATCATCCTGCAGCGGACCGTCCCGGTGCTCGAGGACGATACGCTCGAGACCCTATCCGCCCGCGTCTTCCACGAAGAGTGCAAGGCCCTCCCCGAGGCAATCGAGCTTTACGCCGCTGGCCGGCTCAAGCTCGAAGGGCGCCGCGTTTCCCTGCTCTCGCCGCGCTAACCAGGCGGCGTGGTCGAGACGGTGGAATGTCCTTCAGATCAGAGCGACCTGAACTTTGCCAACCTCAAAGCAGCAGATGGTCCAGACTCGTCAACCCCACAGGCTCGCGGCTGGCAAATGGCTCGGCGTGCTTGACCCCGACCATGTGGCCCCAGAACCGGGTTCGATCGCAGACCGAGTCAATCACTCCCGGCTTTCCGGCCGACTGGTTGTCCACCAGTTGCGATCGATAGCACCTGAGGGCCTGGCCCTTCGCTTCGAGCTGGTCGGAAATGTCAATCAGCAGGCTGGGCCGCTCAACGATCCGCAAGTGGACGCTGAAATAGTAAAGGATCCGCGCTGGGTGAAACGGGGCCCCGGGGATGTCGGACCTGGACAGCTTGCTCCAGAAACGGGCGTCCTCCACCAGCTTGGTGGCCGCGGTGTGGTCCGGGTGAGCATCCTCCCAGTAAGGCGCGAAGATCAATCGGGGCTTGACCTGGCGAAAGACGGCCGCCAGCTCCCTGCGGTTAACCAGGGTGGGCTCCAGGCTACGGTTCGGCAGGCCAAGATTCTTCCGCCAGGGGTTGCCCAGCGCCGAGTTGGCCGCCAAGGTCTCCGCCGCCCGCCGCTCGAGAGATCCCAGCGGAGTCGGCTCACCGCTGGTCAGGTCGAGGATTCCGAGCTTCCATCTTTGCCCGATGAGCCGGACGATCGTCCCTCCCATTCCGAGCTCGGCGTCGTCAGGATGCGGTGCCACCACGAGGGCATCGAGCATGTTCTGTGCTCATCGCTGGGAAGATCGGCCAAGGACCAGACCTTTGGATTATGAGAAGACTCGTACCAGCACGCAACCTCGCCGTTCGGATTCCCTGAAAGAGGTGAGAAGCGCTCGACGCCAGTGGCTTCAGGCGTGCCTGCCGGTCGGCTCCAGGTCCCGGGGGAATCCTCGTGACCATTCGCCCTGCTCTCCGACCCCGGCGTGACCAGGCAGGCTGACTGGACCAGGAGTAAGTTGCCTGGCGCGGCCCCCGCGTCACCCAGAGGCAAAGGCTCACCACGATGGCATTTCGGGGCTCAATCCCACGGCGTTGGATCTGGCTGTCCACGCTTCGCATCGGTGGTTGCCCACTCGCCATGTCAGGCGACACTAATTGTGACCCCCTGGGACGTGTACTGATCCCCACCTCCTTGATGTCTTGATCTTATCGGTTCTTGCCGCCTCGGTCTGACCCTTTTTCGATCTTCACCTCCGTTTCCGGATGGGACATCTCGGGGTCGGTAC
>JAFAHT010000344.1 GCA_019237095.1 Planctomycetaceae bacterium | reverse complement strand
GAACACCTTCCCCTCCCAGTTGCGGCGGAGCAGCTCGATGCGGGTCCGGATCGACTTGTAGGTTTCGGCCAGGCCCGACCGCGGCTTCGCATGGCTGAACAGGGCGATCTTCACGTGACCTTGTTGCCCGAGCGACAGGAGCGGGACAACCCCGAGCATGCGGTAAGGCGGCGGTCCAAAATAACTTTTCCAAAATCTTTGCCCTCCCTGCGGAGGTACCGGCGGTGGTTCAGGAAGAAGTGACGCCTCACGACGCCACCGCTTCGGGTCCCACGTCGGCAGGGCTTGCATCTGCAAAACCTCTCGGGCGGTCGTCACACCGATCTGCCACTTTTGGGCCAAGGCCGCCAGATCACGGTCCAGTTCCACAGCGAAGGCTAAAAGGTTGTCCCGCTGTTTCTCCAGCAAGGTCCTTACCGGCCTGATCCGATGGGGACAGGCCGGCTCGCGAACGCGCAGCTCCGCCACCACGAAGTTAAACAAGTCGCGGCGGATGGCGTACTCCGGACCGGCCACCGACAGAATGTCGTTCCGCAGCCAGCGGGCTAACAACTCCGCCTCGTCAGCCAACGCGATCGCTTTGGCCTCAGCCAGCCGCGCAGACAGACCACAGCTTCTGGACCAGAGCCCGATCCTTCCGGCCATGCCGCCGTTCGGCGGTGGCTTGCTTTCGCTCGAGCTTGGCCCGGGTGCCGATGGCTTCGTAGGCCCGGTTCTCCAGGTAACGGACCACCGGCCCAATGTTGTACAACGCATGAAAAACATCACCGCGGCAGGGACGCCCCGGCAGAGCCTCCTGGTGCCCGGCGCGGAGCCCCGAGGCGAAATCGGCGATGGTGGCCTGGGGAGCGAAGCCCCGGTCGACCAGTTCCAGCAGCCGGATGCCCCAGGTATCGGCGTCGCGATGCTCTTCCAGACTCAGCAAGAAGCAGAAGGTGGATTTGGCATCGACCCCCACCAAGACGGGATCGCCCGCCTGGAAGATCTCATCGAGGAGGCCGATGAGGATGGTGGAGAGGTCGTACTGCTGGTTGATTCTCCGGGCATGAGCAACGGGGCTGTGCACGAGGTTGTGCACGGTCCCCAGGGAGATCCGAGAATCGAAGAGGTCGCGCAGCAATTCGACCACGCCGCGGGCCGAACTATGGCAGATCAACACCAAGCCCAGGACCAGTTGCCGCAGCCAAGCCTTGGTGACCGGCAGGTAGAAAAGGACGTCGTCGGGTCTACTTGAGGGTGCGAAGGCTTTGCTGAGAGCCTCCTCGGCGGTGTGAACCTGTTGATCGAGGAACTTCCTGCTGACCTCGTGTTGTCTGCTAACCCCAATACCGTTGAAATAGGCGCAAGTCCCAGCCTCCTGGTATCTTGGGTTTGCCGACTAACAAGGCACCAAGGAGGCTATGACTCGCATGCCACAAGGACATTGCACGCTGCCGGCCGATGACGCGGGCCGGATCTTGGATCGCTTGGCGGGACTGGAACAGATTATCCCCCCCGCGGAGATTCAACAAGCGCTCACGGCCACTGGCCGGGTCAATTCGCGATGCTGTCGGTTGACTCACGAGGTCGTTTTGTGGGTGGTGCTGGCGATGGGATTGTTGACCGACTTGCCGATCCGACAGGTCTTCAAACACGCCCGGCGGCTGCGCCGAGGCGAGGAGTCGCCCCATCGCTCCAGCCTCTGTGTCGCCCGTCAGCGGTTGGGTGTGGCGCCGGTGCGGCACCTGTTCACCCAAGTTACTCGCCCCTTGGCCCGGCCGGAAACGCCGGGGGCGTTCTACCACGGGTTGCGCTTGATGGGTGTCGACGGCACGGTCTACGATGTCCCCGACTCGGAGGCCAACGCGGCCGTTTTCGCCCGCCCCTCGGCCGGGCCGCGCGGCGACGGCGCCTTCCCTCAAGTCCGCAAGCTCAGCCTGGTCGAATTGGGGACGCATGTCGAAGTCGCCCTGGTGGTGCGGTCCTCGGCCCATGGCGAGCAGTCGATGATCGGCGGCTTGTTCCGTCATCTGACGTCGGAGATGCTCCTGCTTTGGGACCGGGGATTCTTCAGCTACGAGTTGTGGCAGCAGATGATCGCACGCGAGGTGAAGGTGTTGGCACGGGTGAAAAGCCGGTTGATCTTGCGACCGATCCGCCACCTGGCCGCTGGCTCGTACCTGGCCAAGATCTACAAGAACTCCTACAACCGAGAGAAGGACCGCGACGGGATCGTGGTCCGGGTGATGATTATTCTTTACCATGAACGCTGGGAGGAGAAGATGTCCCACCCAGACTACCCCTCAAGCTACAGCTTGTATCGCGGAAGCCGGGCCGCTTAGAATCAGCGCCGCTGCGTTGCTGCAACTGGCGCAGTGGTGCCAGTCACGGCGTGGCGAATCGCCAGGCCAATCACTCGGAGGGCCACCATGTCCAACTATCACCGCTCCGCAGTCCCCCCCCGCGCTCGCAGCCCGCGAGACTTCTCGGACGGCTGACCCGAGCCTGGTCGTGCCTGCCCGAGCCGAGGCGTCAGGAAGTCCTGCTGGTGTTGAGCCAGATCATCGCCAAGAGCCTCCCAGCCGCTGTGCGGAAGGAGGCCAGCCATGAGCACCCCTGAATTCACCCCTGCGCCCCCAATGCCCACCTCTGCGGCGTGTCCTGTCATCGTGCCTACCCACTTGCTGGCGTTGCGCCCCGCCAAGGTTCGCGACCATCATCTCGATCGCAAAGCCATCGTCTATGTCCGCCAATCGAGTCCCCAGCAGGTGGCTGAGCACAAGGAGTCGACCGCGCGCCAATATGCGCTGGCCGATGTGGCCGTCGCGCTCGGCTGGCCCCGCGACCGCGTCGAGCTCGTCGACGCGGACCAAGGACGCACTGGACAGACGGTCGAGGGTCGCCGAGGTTTCCAGTACATCCTGGCGGAACTCAGCCTTGATCATGTCGGCATTCTTTTTGGACAGGACGCCAGTCGCCTGGCTCGCTCCGACCCGGACTGGGTCCCCCTGGTGCGCTCGTGCGGCTTGTTCCGGGCGCTTTTGGGCGACTACGATGGCCTGTACGACTCGACCGACTTCAACGACCGTCTGCTCTTGGGTCTGAAGGGTATCATGAGCGAAGCCGAGTTGCACTTCCTGCGCCTCCGGATGCACGAGGGGCGACTGAACAAGGCCCGCCGCGGCGAGCTGTTCAATCACCCGTCGATCGGTTATGTGCGCGAGCCTGGCCGTGGGCTGGTCCTCGACCCCGACGAGCAGGCTCAGGAGGTGGTGCGGATCGTCTTTGACCAATTCGATCGCCAAGGGAGCTTGCACGGGTTGCTCCGCCACCTGGTCCATCACCGTATCCGCCTGCCGGTTCGGCCTCACTCCGGGCCCAATCGGGGGAAGCTGGAGTGGCATCGTCCCAATCGGGAGACACTTCAGAATCTGTTGCATCATCCAGTCTATGCCGGCTACTACCGTCACGGGCATCGTGCCCTCGACCCGCGGCGGAAGGTGCCTGGCCGGCCCGGGACGGGGCGAACGATCAACCAGCCGGCGGACTGCTTGGTACTGCTGGAGGGCCGCTGCCCGGCCTAGATTACGCCGGAGCGCTTCTGGGCCAACCAGGAACGGCTGGCAGCCAACCGCGCCCGCACTGAGGCGGCGGGAGCGGTGCGTCAGGGGCCCTCCCTTTTAGGGGGAATACTCCGCTGCGGCCGCTGCGGGCAGCGCATGATGGTGGCCTACGGCGGCCGAGCCAGCCGCCTGCGCTATAGCTGCGGCCGGGCGATGGTGGAATACGCCGAGCCGTTGTGCCAAGGCTTGGCTGGTCGTGTTCTGGATGACCTGGTGGCCGCCCAGGTCCTGGCGGCGCTGGAGCCAGCGGCGCTGGAGTTGAGCTTGGCGGCCGCGGACGATATCCAGCAGGAACGTGCGCGGCTCCACCGGAACTGGCAGCAGCAGGTGGAGCGCGCCCGCTATCAGGCCGAGCGGGCACAGCGGCAGTACGACGCGGTCGAACCGGAGAACCGCCTGGTGGTGCGGGAACTGGAGCGGCGCTGGGAGGAGGCTTTGAAGGAGCAGCGCCGTCTGGAGGAGGAATACGCCCGGTTCAGCCGCAACCAGCCCGCGGGTCTGTCGGCTGGCGAGCGCGAGCAAATCCGCGCCCTGGCGCGGGACATGCCGACCCTGTGGCAGGCGCCGACGACGACGGCAGCGGATCGCCAGCGGATCGTCCGCCTCTTGGTCAAGGAGGTGGTCGCCACGGTCCGTGGGGAAAGCGAATGGGTGGACGTGGCCATCCACTGGGCAGGAGGCTCCAGCAGCAGCCACGAGTTGGTGCGCCCGGTGCAGCGTTACCAGCAAATGGCCGACTACGGGAGGCTCCTGAATCGAATCGACGAGCTCCGCACGGCGGGACAAACGCTGGCCAGGGTGGCCGAGCAGTTGAACCGCGAGGGCTTTCATCCCCCGAAGCGCTCAGCGACTTTCACGAGCGTCATCCTGGCCGGTTTACTTGCCAAGCGCGGTCGAAGCGGTCCGCGTCCGCGGGCTGTGGCCGAACCGGGCGTCCTGGGTGAACACGAGTGGCTGCTGTCGGACTTGGCTCGGAAGCTGGCGATGCCGCAGGCCACGTTGCACCGCTGGGTCCGCGTCGGCTGGGTCGAGGCGCGGAAGCTACCGACCCCGGGCGGCTACTGGGTGATCTGGGCCGATGCCGACGAACTGGACCGGATGACCCGCTTACGAACGTGTCCGCGGGGTTGGTCAGATGAACACATTTATGTGCAGTTGATCAAGCCCAAAGCCCGCAACAACGAGTGAGACTCGAGCATCTTCGGCCCTCCGCGGGAGGTGGTGTAGCCGCCCGTGGAGGGCCGATATAGGTACCTCTCTTTGGAGGCATTATGGCTGGTAAACGGAACAGGTCTTCGACGAGCAGAAGACGCACCAGGACCCGCGTCGTGCGACCAAGCCGGCGCAATTGCGGAGCGAGACACCGGCGGGTGTGATCCAGGAGATCTACGCGTTGTCGCTGGGCCATTTCGTGATCCGGTCGCTGAGGTTCGAGGCCGCCGCGACGGTGAACCTCGATCCGGACCGACTGTCGTTCACCGGGTGTTTCCAGATTCTGAAATGCCGCATGCCGGAATGCGACGGCACGACGCCCGCAACCTTCGAGGCATGGTATCAAGCCTTGCTCTGGGAGATGCAAGGGGAGCGGACCGACCCGCGCCGCAATCGGATCAATCCGCGCGTGATCAAGCGAAAGATGTCGAAATGGAAGAAGAAACGTCCCGAGCATCGGCGTCTTCCGCCCTTGAAGAAAACCTTTCCAGGGACAGTGGTTATGACTCGTTAAACGGTATTGGTGCTAACCCGGAGACCGTTTCAGTCCCGGCGAGCACCTGGATGGCCAGGCATTGCCTCTGCTGAGGCGACAGATGCTTGGCTGGACAAGAAACATGAACAGTTGCCGGAGCTGGCCAGTGAAGCGGAGTCGTAGCCGAAGTGGGATCACACTGCGTGACCGAGATGGACAAAGTAGCCTGACAATCCATGTCTGTTTCCTCCGTGAAACGGTGTTTGTGCCGACAAACAACCCCAACATGGAGGAAACAGGCAGTTTAGAAAACCCTATCCCATCGGGCAAGTGTGACCTGGACTTGAACCGAGCCTTCTGAGCATGGCAACTTGGCACTGAAGACCTTCCGAAAAGTTGCCACTTTGTGCCAAAAAAGTGCCATTAGTCGTGACACCTTTTTGCAGGTTGGCCTGCGACCGTGCTTGTCAGTCGTGAGTTCCGAGTTGTGAGTTGTGAGTTCCGACCAGTGCGGTTGCGACGAACGCGTGCGGATCGAAGTCTCGGGCGGGTATACTGAGCTTTTGACTCGTCCTTTGCCGCGTGCTGGAAGCGGCGGTGGACGGACTCCTTTGCTCGCGGAGTGTGCAAGATGATGCACGTCCTGCTTGCCGTCAGCTCGATCCTGGTCGTCGGCCAGGTGGCGGCCGCTGAGATCAAGCTGGAGCAGATCGTCTCTCGGGAGAACCCGGCCTTTCAGTGTGAGCGCGCCAGGTTGGGTACGAGCCGGGACGGTTGGGTGTACGTTGCGAGTACCACGACGCCCAGTTATGTGTTGCGGTTTGATCGTGACGGCAGGGGCAAGGTCGGGGGCGCGATTAGCCATGCGTTAACCGGCGTGGCCGCCAATGCCGATGGCGTATTGGCCACATCGAACGCCCACTTTTCTCACAAGGTCGCGATCTACGACAAGACGTTCAAGGACACCGTCTCTGTCAATGACTTTCTCGTCAATGATCGGGTTGGCTGGGACGCGCCGGGCCACGTCGAGGCCGGGGCTCATGACTTCTTCGGGCTGGACCAGCACCGCAATCGCATCGTCCGGCTCAGCGCTGGCGGCAAGGTGCTGCAGTCCTACGCCATCCCGCATGAGCCGGAGGGCAATCTCGGGCTGGTGCAGGACTTTCGGGTCTGCGAAAAGCGAGAGACGTTCTACCTGCTCGCACGCAGTGGCCCGCTCCGCTGCGTCGGTTTCGACGGCAGAGTGCGGTGGTCGGTCAACACCGAAGTCAGGTGGGGCGAGTGGCTCAACGATGGCGGGTTCGATGTCGATGCAGACGGCGCGCTCTATACGCTCGGCCCCGGCGGCGAGGCCGTGCTGCGCTTTGCGGCAGCCGATGGCAAACCGCTTAAGCCAATCCGGCTGAATCTAGGTGCCGTCAAGGTCGAGTTGTCGAAGCACCCGTTCTGCGACCTGCGAGTATCCGGGGGCGATTTGTTTGTCCGTCGAAAGCACGCCTTCGAGCTCTACCAGCGCTACAATCTGGTCAGCGGCGCTCACGTGCAGACCGTACACACTGACCACGAGCGGCTGACGGCGGCGTGCCCGACCGACATCTGGATCGCTGGCACGATGTTGCCATTCCGCGTCCGACTGGAGTCAGCCGGCACGACATCCGAACCGCGCTGGCGCGTTTGGGGTCGTACCGCCGGAGCTCGAGATTACCGCGAAATGCTGCTGCGGGATGATTCCATCAAGGTGCCGGCCGATTGTGCCGGTCTGTTCCAGGTGTTCGTGACCCCCGACGTTCTCCCCGGTCATCCGGGCGCCACTGGCGACTACCGGCTGAGGAGCTGGGTCGAAATCCGTCAGCCGCGCACCGCGGGATCGGCGAGTGTGTTGACGATGGACAATCGCACCGACTTCGGCCGGGGCGAGGAAGTGCCATTCTCGGTCGTCGTTCGGACTCGAAATGCCGGCCGTTTGGTGTCGGGCACAGTCCATCTGGTTCAGGGCCAGCGAACCTTGGCCGAGGGAAAGGTCGAGGTCAAGGCAAACGGCCTCCCCGCTGGGCTCGTGCTACCGCGGCGATTGACCGCGGCGCTCACAACGGGCGACTACAAGCTGACGGTCGAGGTGCGCGGTCTGACGGGAGTGCCGGCGCCCTTGACGATCGGGCCGGGGATGGAGAAGACGGCGTTTCACACGGTGCAGTACGGCGACTATGGTCCGATCTATCCTCAGGCCGACGCATGGACCGCGCCGGATGTGACGTTCGCTCACGCCGAGCGAACAGCCAGGCTGGGATTCAATCTGCTCGTCGACCGACTTGGCGACCCAAATCAGTCAGGCGCCTTGAACATCGATCGCTGGCGCGCTGGTTTCGGTCCGCTACAGAAACGACTCGAGGCAGACCCTCTGGCCGTAACGCCGTGGAAGGCGGCGCTGCCTCTGCCGCTAGAGCAGACGCTGTCTGCCTATAGTGCTGGGGGGATTGAGCAAATGGCGATCCTGATGATGAACGACGCCGGGCTGCCGCTCGGTGGCCCCGGCTTCGACCGCCGCAAGCCGGAGCAGTTGCTTGAGGCGCTGACGCGCATCACGACCGCACTCAAACGGTACCCGGCGTTCCGCGGCTGGAGTTGGTCGTCCAACTGGTGGGTGTTCCAGAACCGCGGTGCTCAGGCAGCGAAGACGCCCGAGGAGAAAACGGCCTATATCGCGGCTGACAGGCATGCGAGGGACACCGGTTCATGGGACCCGGTACTCGATCGTGTGTCCGGCTACCGACTCGGCTATGCCGTCGAGGCGCAGGCCCTATTCAACGAGCGGCTCAAGGAGCTAGCCCCCGGACTGGTGACGGCCGTGGCGAGCCCTTACCGCAACGTCGAGTCGTACCCGCCCATCAGCCTGAGCAACGTTGACGAAGTGGATCTGCAGGCGCAGTGGGAGCAGGTCGCTTTGCCTTACCATGGGCCGCACTCGGTCGACTTCTACAAGCGACCCGGCAAACCGGCCTGGTTCCATCCGGAAATCTGGAACGATGCCGGCACCGGCGATCAGATCGTCCCGACGTTGTTCCAGGCACTGATGCGCGGGGCCGACGGCGTCGGAGCGTCGGGGTCAATTCCGAGCTGGTCGCAGCATACCGGCGGCATCCCGGCCGACCCGCGCTTGGCGCATCAGGGCATGACGTCGGTGTACCGCTCGCTGAACGGCCTGCTCCGCGAGTACGGCCCGTGGCTCACAACGCTAAGGAACAACGACCGGGTCGCCATTGTCGTCTCGGGCCGGATGATGCGAACCGACACCTGGGGCCGCGTCATGGGGACTTACTTTGCCCGCGTGCTCGAGGCGTATTGCTCGTGCCTTCACGCCCACCATCCGGCGTCGCTGGTCTTCGCGGAGGACCTGAAGCCGGACGACCTGAAGAAGTTTGAAGCGGTGTTGGTGGTCGGGCAGCGGGTCGAGATGGAGGCTGCCCTGGCCGCCGCGCTAGAGAACGCTCACAGCGCGGGCGTCGCCGTCTTCCGTGACGGTACCTGCCGCGACGGGCTGGTCACAACGGCCGCGCCGCTGGGCATCTCATTCGACAAGTTCGAGAAGGACCCGCGTCCGGCGTCGGACGACGTCGCGTACTGGCGGTTCCCCGCCTACTGCAAAGCGAATCTGCCCGCGCTGCGGGCGGCGCTTCGGGACGTGCACGCACCGGGCGAGACAGATAATCCCGAGGTGTTTCTGAGCGAACGGAGGTCGGACGACGGCCGCTTCCTGTTCGTTGTCAACAACACGACGCCCAAGTTGGAGCCGGGCCATCTGTGGCGCGTGTCGCTGTGCGTGACGACGCGGGTGCCGGTCGTGGCACCAGTGCGAATGGGGTCGACTGGCGTCGTCTACGATGTGTTCGCGGGCAAGCGGGTGGACGCGAAGGGGGGCATGGTCGAAGCCGACTTGCGCGGCCTGCCGGCCCGCATCTTCGCCGTCCTCCCGCAACCGATCCGGTCGGTCGATCTGCGCGAGCCGAGTGATAAGGTCACCGCCGGGCAAGAGTTTGCCTGGTCGGTCAAGGTGCTGTCCGATCAGCGAACGGAGATCCGAGCAAGCGTGCCGGTGCGAGTGCAGCTTCACGATAGCCGCGGCCGCATCCTGAGCGAGCGCTTCGCCGCGGCGACTGCGGGGGCGCTGACCGGGACGTTCATGGCGCCGCTCAACGCACCCGAGAACGAGCTCGCGCTGGAAGCGACCGAATTGTTCAGCGGACTCGCAGCGCAATTGCCGCTACGCGTGACGGCGCCGGATCAGCCCATCACACTGACGGCCGCCACGATCGAGCCGACGCCAGCCGAGCCGGTTCAGGCCCGCTCAATCGCCAGGCCGTGCAAGAGTCATTGGGCGCCGGCCGAACAGGGTTTCGGACCGC
>JAFAHT010000131.1 GCA_019237095.1 Planctomycetaceae bacterium | reverse complement strand
CCGCTGTCGTCCACCGCATCATAAAACGACTCGCCCATGAGGGCATACCACATCCGGTTGACGAACGCCCGGGCGAACCAGGGATTGTCCTGACCGGTGATGTACGATGCGCCCAGCGTCCGCCGTGCGATCGCATCCAGGGTCTCGGGCAGCTTGACGTCGGCCTGGGCGGAGGCGAGGAAGAACCTCGGGGCCACGGGGATCTGCCTGGTCGGGTCCGCCAGGTCCGGCATCGTGTACCGCGGTCGCCCCTGCACGTTGACCTCGAAGATCGGCAACTGTCCGGGCATGGCCCGGACGATCGGTTTGGCCCGCGTACCGGAGAAGAATGCCGCGAATTCGTGGAACTGCTCGCGCTTCCAGGAGTCGGTCTTGTGGTCGTGGCACTGGGCGCACTGGATCTGCACGCCGAGGAAGATTCGCGAGATCTCGCCGGCCAGCTCAACGGGCTTGGCCTCATGGGCCAGCGCCAGGCTGGCCGCCCCGTTCTCGTCGACCCGGCCGGTGGCCGTGATCATCGCCTTGGCGATCTCATCCCAGGGTTTGTTCTTCTGGAGCTGCTCGGTCAGCCAGTCTTCCAGGGCGTCGTACCGCACCTGGAGAGCGTTCTGGTTGGTGGCGTGGAACCGGATCACGTCCTTCCAGTAGCGCGCCCAGTTGCGGGCATACGCGGGACTTTGCAGCAGAGCGTCGATCAATCGGGCCCGCTTGTCCTTCGACTTATCGTTGACGAAGAAGAGAACCTGCCCGGGGGTCGGGGGTGCGCCGGCCAGGTCGAGATGGACGCGCCGGATGAACTCGACATCACTGGTCAATGGGGCCGGTTCGACCTTGGGATTCGTCTTCTTGAGGTATTGCTCGAGCAGCCGGTCTAACTCCGCCGACGTCAAAGTCGGCGGTGTGACCGTGCGTGCCGGTCGTCGGGGCAGGGGAGTCTTTGCCGCCTCGGCCTGCGCCTTGGCCTTGTCGCCCTGATCACGCTTCTTGACCGCGGCTCGCAATTGCTGAAGCGATTTCAGGACCTCGGCGGACGCCTTCTGATCAAGCAGCGGCTTCTCTTGAGCCACCTCGGGCTTCTTGTCTTTCTCCGGCTCTTGAGCCAGAAGACCGAAGCTCATCGCGAGCGCCGGGGCAAGAGCCAGCGCCGCTGACCGACAGAACCATTTGCATCCAGCCGCCCCTGTCATGAACGTATCTCCCGGTCTGGCTCTCGGTCTCGCCCGCGATTGGCCATCCCTCGCCCTGGCCTTCGTCATCCGTCGCACATCAATTCAACCCCGCTCGAGCCTCCGCAGTATCGAGGTTTCGCCGCGGAATGATACCGAGTTTCCACTCGTGGTCGCATACTACGAATATGTGCTATCCCGAGCCGTTTCGTCACAGTCGATTGGGAAAAATGACGCGAATTCGGAAGAGATCCCTTCCCCGTCACAGCCGCCCACGCACGCATTTTGATGAAATCTCATTAGGAAACCAACGATCTCCGACCGGAACTCGGCCATACGAGCGTAATATTTAAATAAGGGCGGCAAGAGCGCCCGGCGGGCACCCAGGGACGAGGGCAGGCCCATAGAATCTCGGAATGCAACACAACTGAGGAGGACTTGAGATGAACACGACCTTGGTACGGTCCACCCTTGCGGCACTTTGCCGGATCGTTCTGGGTTCGAGCATCGCGATTGGACTGGCTTCAGGATCCCCGGCGCTCGCGCACGGCGGCGGTGGAGGTGGCGGTGGCGGTGGTGGCGGTGGCCACGGTGGCGGTGGCTTTGGCGGTGGCCACGGTGGCGGTGGTTGGGGTGGTCACATGGGTGGAGGCGGTTTCGGCTGGAGCCATGGCGGCATGGGTGGTGGATTCTATCACCATGGTGGGTTTGTCAACCGCGGTTTTTACCCGGGTTTCTTCGGCTTCGGCTTCGGCTATCCGTGGTATGGCTACGGTTACGGCTATCCGAGCTACGGCTATGGCTACGGTTACGGCTATCCAGACTATGGCCTTGGCTACTCCGGTTACGGTTCGGGTTACTACTACCCTGACTACACCTACGGAACCGGTTATGTCTATCCCGGCTCTTCCTACGTCGTGGACTCGAACGGCAACCCCGGTTACGTGGCTGCGCCGGGTTCCGGCTACACCTATTCGTCGGCCTACGGCACTGTGCCGCTCCAGGCCACCACTACCGCAGCGCCCTCTTCCTTTCCCCTTCCCAGCCTCGGCATCGATGAGCAAGGGGTGAGCGATGCAACTGGCAGTCACATTCAGGTGACCCGTGTCCATCCCGGCTCTCCCGCCGAGCGTGCGGGGCTGCAAGCCGGTGACACGATCATCTCAGCGAACGGCTACCTGACCCAAAACCCAGGAAACCTCGCCTGGATCATCAATCACCATGCCCCGAACGGAGCCGTCAGCCTGAACATCCGGAAGGTTGCGAACGGACAGGTCGCCACGGTGAATGCAACGCTTCACTGACCGGCGTCCTCGGCCATCATCAGGGGCGTGACCCTGATGGTGGCAGCGCTTCCATCGAGCCGAACGCCTTATGTTCGGACGTGGGACGGTCGACTGAATAGAGATACTGGAGTGTTCGATGTGGCCTGGCCCAGCCCAGGGAAGGTTCCAGGTCAATCTGCCCCAAGGAGGGGGTGATACGGAATGGCCCGCGTGATTGTGGCTCGATTCGCCTGGCTCTTGGTCTTGGCGGCGGGGGTTTCCGCGGGCGCCCAGGAGCCGGGACCGCGCGTGGCCGAACCCTCCCAGGGAACCGAGGAAGCGGAAGAGCCGGGACCGCGCGTGGCCGAACCCTCCCAGGGAACCGAGGAAGCGGCACCGTCCCAATCCGAGAAAAAGCCAAGCCCCACGGAGCGGAGTGTCCTCGATCGGTTGTGCGCTACCCTGTCGCAGGAGGAAGACCCCGACGGTCCGATCAACACCGACCGGCCCACCTTCACGCCTTCGTACGCCGTCGTCCCGCGCGGACGAGTCCAGTTCGAGTCGGGCTTCACGTTCAACAACGAGCCGACGTCCGTGTCCCGCACCACGCTATACGACCTTCCCGAACTTGCCATGCGCATTGGGCTATTCAACCGGGTCGAACTCCGCACCTTCTGGCTCGGGCAGACCTGGACCCAGACGCAGTCGCGCCCCGGTGGACCATGGCGGCTCGGTGGTGGACTGAGCGACATGGAAGTCGGTTTCAAGTGGCAATTGCTCAAAGCCGACAAGGAGAAGAAGTGGATCCCGACCACGGGCCTGATCACGTCGATCTACGCCCCGACGGGAGGGACGTCGGTCCTTGGGTCTCATACGGTTGAGCCGTACGTCAATCTCATTTACGCCTGGAGCCTTACCGACAAGCTGACGCTCTCTGGCAGCACCGGCTACCTGGGGATGCGAGTCACCGACCTGGGCCCGGGTCGACCCGCCGAGAGCTTCCAGCGGTATCACCAATCCCTTGTCGCCTTCTTTTCGGTGAACAAGCGGACGACACTCTTTTACGAGTGGTATGTGTTGACGTTCACGAATGCTGTGGACAATCGCCCGACGCACTACATGGACGGGGGAATTCTCTACCTGCTGACCCCAAATATGCAACTCGACCTCCGCGCCGGCTTCGGCCTCAGTGGCCACCCCAACGACTTCTTCACCGGAGCCGGGTACTCGGTGCGCTTCTGAGGCGGCTCGAACGCGAGGCGTCCGCACCTTATCCGACGACGGCCTGGTCGTGGGGAGAACCCGCAAGGGGCGGCCAGCGGCCGAGGCGTAAAGTGCCGGGAGGTGTTGTTGGCTTGGGGGTCGCGCCGGGCAACCTCGCTGGACAGGTGCTAGCGCCGCCTGGCGGGCGCTTTCGGAGCGGCGGCGGCCTCGTCGCTCTCGTCTTCGGTATCGCCGGGATAGAACTCGAAGAACCGCTGGCCGGCGAAGTAGTCGGCCATCGCCTTGCGCACCGAGCGAAGCTGCTTGAGAAACCGCGCGTACTGGCGGATCAGGCGCGACCGCTGCTCATCGGGCATCTCGAGGATGTCCATGTAATAGCGTCGAGAACGTTTGGGATCGTGGAAGCTCCACAATCGCTTGATTCTCAGGCCCGATTTTTCATCCTCGAACTCGAGCAGGCGGGCGTACTGCCGTGCCTTCATCTTCTTGGCGTACTGGGAGAGCTCGGCAGAGTTCCCGAAGCCGCCGAGACGGTCGATCCAGGCCACGATGTCCTCGGTGGTGAGCCGGGGGCCTTTCTCGGCGCAAAGTTCTTTCAAGCTGGCCACGATCTCCGCAGGTCCCATGCCTGTCTCCTCGCAAGTCTGGCCGGTCCAGGCGAGTGGCGAGCATAGGCCTCCT